>JACQAG010000018.1 GCA_016195085.1 Pseudomonadota bacterium
AGACCCGCAAAGATGCTATCGAGGTGGCGCATGCCCGGCTTCCCTTCTGAGTCTCGACAACCAGAAGGTACCCGGCAATCGCAGGGTTTGCCGGGCATGCGCCTGCGACCAATCGACTCATTCCCCGGACACCCGTGCGCGTTGCGGGGGAGGGCGTGATACGACGACCTCGTATCCCCTCCCCCGCGCATAAGCGTGGGGGAGGGCTGGGGTGGGGGCACGGACGCGGGCCTCAGCGCCAGGAGCGCGCCCGCTCGACCGCCTGAGCGAAGCGTTCCTTGAGGCTTCTTTCCAGGCATTGCTCCGGCTCGATGACCGCCCCCGATGGGGCTTGCGGCAGCTCTGAGATCCGTGGCACCAGGCCGGCGCCGAGCAAGGCGCAAAGGCCGACGCCGTAGGCCGTGAGGTCGGCGATCATCGGGACCTTGACCGCGAGCCCGGTGGCGGCGGCGAGGGTCTCGAGGAAGAACCGGTTCCGGCTCAAGCCGCCATCGATCGAGAGCGGGCCGGCGAGCGATGCCGAGGATGCCATTCGCTCCAGCACCTGGGCGGCGCGGAGCGCAATGCCTTCGAGCGCCGAACGCAGGAGATCGGCGCGGCTGGTCTCGAGCCCGAGCCCGAGCCAGAGCCCGGCGGCGCTGCGATCCCAATAGGGAGCGCCCAGCCCGGAGAGCGCGGGCACGAAGACGAGACCGCGCGCGAGCATGGAGGGACCGCTAAAGCCGTCGAGCTCGCCATAATCCTTGAAGAGGCCGAGCGATTTCAGCCAGTCGATGGCCGAGCCGGCGTTGTACACCCCGCCATCGAGCGCGTAGCTGACCTCCCGGCCGATCTGCCAAGCGACCGTCGGCAACAGGCCGCTCGACGGATCGCCCTTGGGCCCACCGCCGGTCAGCATGAGGGCGAAGGCGCCGGTGCCGAAGGTGATCTTGGCGTCGCCCGCGCGGCGGCAGCCATGACCGAAAAGGGCAGCCTGCTGATCGACGATCGAGGCCACCACCGCCGTCCCGCTGCCGCCGATCCGGCCGAATTCGCCGACCGTCGGACGGATCGGCGGCAAGGCCGAGAGCGGCACGCCGAAGAGGCGGCAGAGCTCCGGATCCCAGTCGCGGGTGGCGAGGTTCATGAGGCTGGTGCGCGACGCGGTGGTGACGTCGGTCGCGAAGCATCCGCACAGCCGATCGAGGAAAAACGCATCGCTGGTGCCAAGACGCAGCCGGCCCGCCGCCAGCAGCGAGCCCGCGCCCTCGGCGTGATCCAGGAGCCAGCGGAGCTTGCTGGCGGAGAAATACGGATCCAGCGGCAATCCGGCCCTGGCCAAGGTCAGGGCCTCCGACCCATCGGCCTTCAGCCGGTCGATGAAGGCTCGCGTGCGCGCGTCCTGCCAGACGATGGCGTTGTAAAGCGGACGGCCGGTCTCGCCATCCCAGGCGACGACGGTCTCGCCTTGATTGGCAAGGCCGATGGCGCGTCCCTCCCCGGCGGCTGCGAGACCGGCAACGATGCCGGCGACGAGCTCCTCCGGGTCGTGCTCGACCCATTCCGGGTGGGGCCGATGCTGACGATGGGGCCGCGCCATGATCGAGGTGAAACCGCCTTCGGCATCCAAGGTGAACACCTTGGTCGCGGTGGTCCCTTGATCGATGGCAATGACGCGTTCTAAGTCAGTCCGGCGCAAGCGCCACCTCCAGGCTCCGGAGCCCCTCCACCGAAACGAGATGTCCGGGCAGGCGCAGCCGCCGCTCGGGCAGCGCATGCAGGCGCCGGCTCCAGACCACGCTTCCATTGACGCTGAGGGCGAGGCGGCCGCGAAGCTCGGATTTGACCCGGGCGCGCAGCAGCAGGGGACCCAGGCTTCCTCCGGGCACGGCGATGCGCTGGGGATAGACGAAGGCGAGCGGCCCGGCGATGCGCACCTCGATGAAGCGCCTCGGCTCCGGCAGCGCGCCCCTGAGGCTGGCGGCGACCGCCTCGGCCGCCGCCGCTCCCTCCGCCGCCGCGGTGCCGGCGGTCTCGATGCCGCGCAGCAGGTTGCCGGCGGCGAAGGTGCAAGGATCCGAGCAGCGCCAGTGCTGGTCGATCGCCGGGCCGCCGGTTCCCGGGTCGAGGTCGATGGGCCCGCCCGGCAGCAGTGCCGCCTCCGGGACGAAGCGGCCGGTGAACACCACACCGTCGCAGGAAAGATGCTGCCGGGTTCCGTCCCGTTCGATCTCGACCGACTCCACCCGCTCGCCTCCGTGGATGGCGAGGAGCCGCGTTCGCGTCATCACCTTCACTCCCATGAGCCGCTCGGCGATCCAATCCCCCGGGCGTCGCGCGGTGATGCGCCCGCCCTCCTCCAGCATGGCGATGGCGGCGATCCCCGCATGGCGGAGCGTCAGCAAGGCCGAAAACGACACCAGCTCGGAGCCGACGACGACGGCGCGTTCGAAGGGCTTGGCTTTCATCCGGTAGACGAATTGCTGGAGCGCGCCGGTGGTGAGCACGCCCCAGGGCCGGCTGCCGGAGACGAGGCGCGGGCCGCGCGGCGTCTCCCGAGCCCCGGTCGCCAGCAGCACGCGCTTGGCCTCGATCCGGCGCAACCCCGCTTCGGTCGCAACCTCGATGCGACCGCCCGCCTCGAGCCGGGTGACGGCGCACCCGGTATATGGCGCAACGCCGGCGGCGGCGATGAGACGCTGTGCGTAGGCGGGCCCCGAGAGCGGCCGCCAATACTGCGCCAGTCCAAAGCTGGCATGCCCGCAATGGATGGGAACGCCGCCCGCCTCTCGGGCACGGTCGAGGAGGGCGATGTCGGTGATGCCTTGCTCTCTCAGCACTTTGGCTGCGCTCAAGCCCGCGGGTCCGGCGCCGACGATGACCACGTCGTAGCGTGCGGCGAGACTGGTGCTCACGGGAGGACTCGGGCGAGGGGTTTCGCCAGATGCGGGTCGGCGAGCTCGGCCACGCGGGCGCTGCAATAGAATCCCTGGCACCGACCCAGCATCGCCCGTGTGCGTCGCTTGAGCCCGCCCCAATCTCTGGCCGGCAGCGGACCGGCGAATGCTGCTTCGATCTCGCTTCGCGTCACCAGCTCGCAATGGCAGACGATCTCGCCGCACTCCTTGCTTTGCCAGGGCCGCGGACGCTCCTCCGCCAGATTGGGCACCGGCGTCCAGATCGGCTGGGAGTGTGAGACCTTGCCGCCGAGCTGCCGCTCGTAGAGGCCGAGCACGTGCTGGGCGATCCCGAGGGAGCCGGTGAGCCCGGTCGACCGGATGCCGGCAACCGTGATCCAGGCCCGATCGGGCAAGGCCTCGATCTGGTAGTCGGCGAATTGCGTTGCCGGCCGCAACCCGGCAAAGGCGGTGGTGACGGGAATCCGCGCCAGGCCCGGCAGGCGGCGCTGCCCCAGCTCCATGAGCTCACCCAGACGCGCCTGGTCGACGCCGGCATCATCCCGGCTCCCCTGATCTTCGGCGGTCGGACCCACGAGCAGATTGCCGTAGGCGGTGCGCACCAGCACGATGCCCTTGGTCCGTTCGGTCGGCACCGGGAGAATGATTCTATTGATGAGCCGACTTGCCGGCTTGTCGTAGACGAGGAATTGGCCCTTGCGCGGCCGAATGACGAAAGGGCTCGGTCGCGCGATCGCCTCGACGAGGTCGCCATGGAGCCCGGCCGCGTTCACCACCACCCGAGCCGTGATCGGGCCGCCGGTGGTCTCCAAGCGCCATCCCCGCTCCTCCCGTACGCCCGCGGTCACGGCGATGCCGCGACGCACCCAGCCGCCATGGGCGAGCCCCTGGGAGACATAGGCAAGCGGTGCCGACCAGGGATCGATCACCGACTCCCCGGGCACGACCACAGCACCCAGAGCACCCTCGGCAAGCCCGGGCTCGAGGGCGCGGAGCTCGCCGGCACCGATGAGGCTCGTATCGGCGATCCCATTGGCCGCGGCCTTGTCGCGAATTTTCGCCAAGCGCTCCAGCTCCGCCTCGCTCCACGCCACCACCAAGGCGCCGGTCTTGAGGAGAGGCAGGTTCAGGCGCTCATGGACCCTGAGATACTCGGCATAGCCCCGGCGCATGCAGGCGAGCTCGAGACTGCCCTCGGGCGCATCGAAGCCGGTGTGCAGGATGGCGCTGTTGGCCTTGCTGGCGCCCGACAGAATATCGGGGCCGCGCTCGATCAGGACCGTGGCGGCGCCGGCGAGACCGAAGGCGCGAAACAAGGCGCAGCCCACCACACCGCCGCCGATCACGGCGACGTCGAAATCCCGGCGAAGGGCCCGCTGGGTCATGCGCCTCGACTCCAATCGCCCCCACCCCAGCCCTCCCCCAGCAAAGCTGGGAGAGGGAGTGAGGTCGTCGCCTCATACTCCCTCCCCCGCGCGCAAGCGTGGGGGAGGGCTGGGGTGGGGGCGGCGCGCATCAGGCGATGCCTGGGCTCAGAGGTTGCTCGCCTGGATCGCCTCGCAGACCGCCTTGGTCACCTCGCGCGTCGTCGCGCTTCCGCCGAGATCGGGCGTCCAGCAGCCACTCCGGGTCACGTGCTCGACCGCGCGCATCAGCCGCTGCGAGGCGTCGGCTTCGCCCAGATGCTCCAGCAACATCGCGCCCGTCCAGAATGTCGCGATCGGATTGGCGATGCCCTTGCCGGTGATGTCGAAGGCCGAGCCATGGATCGGCTCGAACATCGAAGGGAACCGCCGCTCGGGGTTGAGGTTGGCGGTCGGCGCCACGCCCAGGCTGCCGGCGAGCGCGCCCGCAAGGTCGCTCAGAATGTCGGCGTGCAGATTGGTCGCCACCACCGTATCGATGCTCGCCGGCCGCTTGACCATGCGCACGGTCATGGCGTCGACCAGCTCCTTGTCCACGCTGACATCGGGAAAGCTTCGACCGACTTCGGCCGCGATCTCATCCCAGAGCACCAGACCGAAGCGCTGCGCGTTCGACTTGGTGACGACGGTCAAGTGCTTGCGCGGCCGCGATCGGGCTAAGGCGAAGGCAAAGCGCATCACCCGCTCGACCCCGGCCCGGGTGAAGATGGCGGTCTCGGTTGCGACCTCTTCGGGGAAGCCGCGATGGGTGCGTCCGCCATTGCCCGCATACTCGCCCTCGCTGTTCTCGCGCACGATGACCCAGTCGAGATCCTCGGGGCGGCAGTCGCGCAACGCCCCCTTGAGGCCGGGCAGGATCCGCGTCGGCCGGACATTGGCGTACTGGTCGAAGCCTTGGCAGATCGGCAGCCGCAATCCCCAGAGCGTCACGTGATCGGGAAGATCCGGCGCGCCGACGGCGCCGAAGAAGATCGCATCGAACGGCCTCAGGCGATCGAGGCCGTCCTCCGGCATCATCCGCCCGTGCTGGCGAAAATAGGCGGATCCCCATGGAAACTCCTCGACCACCAGGCGAAAATCCCCGGCGCGCGCCGCCAGCGCCCGCAGCACCTCGATGCCGGCGGCGATGACCTCGGGGCCGATGCCATCGGCGGGAATGGCGGCGATCTTGTGCTCACGCATGGGCGGGATCCTCGGGCGGAAGGGGGCAGTCGGCGATTGTTCAGCTATATTAATAGGGTGCGCCGTTGCAAGGCCGGCGCCGAGTTCGGCCTTGCCGAGCCCTCAACCCTGGCCTAAATTGCCGCAGTTGCGCCAGCGGACCCCGGCTGAGTACGCGCCGGGATGAACGCGATCCATGTCGCGCCTTCCAGAATGCGGAGGTCTACCAAGGCGATCAAACCGTCGGCCTCGCCACCCGAACCAGCAAATTCCAAGACGATCGAGGCGCCGGCTCCTTCTCTGAGGACGCGGCGGTTGCCATCGATTTGGGGCCTAGCAGAAGATCTGGGCCCGTTCCACGGTGCCAGCGCTGACCCAGAAGGGAGCACCGCTGCCCGGCCTGGATTGGCAGGGTAGAGATGAGCGTATTCGGAATACCGACGAGCTTCCTGGCTTTCCAAAGCCGGGTCCAGCAAGCCACCTCGCTGCTGAGCCTGTTTCAGCCGAGCGGCACCTCGTCCACGCCGCAATCGCTGTTTCCAACCGCGCAGGCACAATTCGCGCTGAGCGCCCCCACCTCGCCCCAACAGATCCTCAACTCCCAAATCAGCCAGCTCGCCAATAACGAGCTCACCACTCTCGTCACGCAGAACACCAACGAGATCAACACCCTCAGCCAGAACCAGACGCCGTCGGTGGCGAATCCGAATGCCAACGTCATCCAGTTTTTCAACAGCCAAAACGCGCTGCTTACCGGCCAGCTGACGCAGAACACGCTCAACTCCTCCAACCCATTCAGCCTGCTGAGCAGCACGACGAGCGCGCTCCTGCAGCAGCTCAGCTTGAACCTGCGCGAGATCACCACGCTCAACGCCAAGCTCGATCCGTCGCTGCCGAACGGCAATCCGGCGGCGGTGAACGTGCTCAATCAGCAGAACGTAACGATCACCAGCGCCATCAACAGCAATCTGACCGCGCTCGCGCAGCTGCCGTCCTTCATCCAGGCATCGCCGCCGCCGGCGCCGCCGAGCCAGTCCGTGCCGTTCTATTTCTTCCCGCCGAGAAACGGGAACCTGCTGAGCCTATCGATCTAGACCGGCTCCCCGGCGCCCGCAGGCGCACATCGCACCACCGGAGGCCCATGGGCTTCTATGTCGCAAGCGCAGAGCTGGGGCGCGTCGGCGAGACCGTGGTCGCGTCGACGCTTGCCGAATTTCGATCCCAGGGGCTCGAGCCCGATCGCTTTGCCATGAGCTTGCTCCTGCACCCGGGGAAGCTGACCCTCGGGGATCCGCCGCTGGAGGCGCCGGTCGGATTCGGTTATCGCTCGGCGGAGCCCTTCTATCCCTGCAGCGTGGTCAAGCTGTTCTATCTCGTCGCCGCGCAAGCGCGGCTCGCCGAGGGCGCCATCCAATTCCACGAGGCGCTCGATCTCGCCATGCGCGACATGATGCTCTACTCCAGCAACACGGCGACGAACTATGTCATCGACCTGGTGACCGGCACCACCGGCGACACGCTCCTGGACGAGGCCGCGCTCGGCGATTGGAGCCATCGGCGCCAATGGGTCAATCGCTACTTCGCCGGGCTCGGCTGGCCGGAGCTGTCGTCGATCAACGTCTCCCAGAAGCTGATGGACGACGTCCGCTACGGCCGGGAACGGCAGTTGCTCGGGCCCGCCGGCCAAAACCACAACCGGCTCACGACCGATGCGACGGCCCGCCTCATCTACGAGCTGTTCCGGGGCCGCGTCGTCGATCCCGAGCACTCCTGGGCCGTCCTCGACTATTTGCGCCGGCCCTTGGACCCCGAATGGGTGGCGGCCGAGCCCCTGGCGCAGGTCACGGGCTTCTTCGGCGAGCCCATGCCGACAGGCACCAGGCTCTGGTCGAAGTCCGGCTGGAGCGGCTGGCTCAGGGATCCGATCTCGAGCTGGGGCCGCCACGATGCGGCCTATTGCGAGCCGCCTTCGGGTCCGGCCTTCACGCTCGTCGCCTTCACCCAGGGCAAGACCATCAGCCAGAATTTCCGCTGCCTTCCCTTCATCGCCGCTTCGGTCCTGCAGGAGCTGGCGCGGCTGTAGCCTGGCGGCTTCGCCCGTCAGGCGAGATCGATGAAGATTCGGCCCGCCTCGATCTTGACCGGATAGATCTTGAGGTTGACGCAGACCGGGGCGCCCTTGGCCTCGCCGGTCCGGTAGTCGAAGCGGCCGTTGTGCTTCGGGCACTCGATGATGGTTCCGCTGACGAAGCCCTCGGCGAGATGCGCTTCCTCGTGGGTACACAAGCCGTCCGTCGCGTAATAGGCATCGTCGGGCGAATGATAGATCGCGTAAGTTCGGCCGTCATGGTCGAAGCGGACGACGTCCTCCCTCTCGACATCATCGGCGGCGCAGGCGGCGACCCAGATCGCCGCGGGTGCCCCGCTCATCGACTCCCCGCAACGGCGCCGGGCATGCGTCTTACGCAATAGCTCGGATCCTTCGATTGGCGCAGCAGCGCCGGAACGATCTCGGCGTAGGCCGCCCACAAGCTCGGATAGGGCGGCGGACAGTCGCTTTTGACCACGGCGTGCAGCCTCGGCAGCGCGTGATAAGGCACCGCCGGGAACATGTGATGCTCGACGTGATAGTTCATGTTCCAGTAGAGGAAGCGCAGCAGCGGGTTCATGGTGACCGTGCGGCTGTTGAGCCGGTGGTCGAGGATGTCCTCGGCGAGACCGGCATGCTGGGTCACGCCGAAGACGACGGCGAGCCAGCCGCCGTAGAAGGTCGGCAGACCGATCAGCATGGCGGGCAGGATGCTGGCGACAGCAGCGCAGGCGGCGGCGACCGCGGCGAAGATCGCCAGATAGATACGGGCAACCACATAGACTCTACCGTGCTCGGCTTCCGGGATGAAGGTCTCTTCCTCCGGCGCGAGCCGGCCGGCGGCATGGATGAAGAGGAGCCGCACCGCTTTCGCGCCCGACTTCAGCGCGAAGAGGTTGAGCAGGATGCCGGGGATATACGCCGGCCTCGGCACGGCGATCTCCGGATCGCGGCCGACGATGATCGTATCGGTGTGATGACGCGCATGGCTCCAGCGCCAAACAGTCGGTTCGCGCAAGATCATGAAGCAGGCAAGCTGGTAGACGACATCGTTCATCCAGCGCGTCTTGAAGGCGGTGCGATGGCCGCATTCATGCCAGCGCGAATCCGAGGAGGAGCCGTAGAGCACGCCATAGACGAAGAAGGCCGGCACGCACCACCACGTGCCCCAGAGCCAGGCCGCGGCGGAGCCGGACAGCGCCAGGGCGGCGATCCAAATCGCGGTGTCGCGGAGGGCGGGCCCATCCGAGCGCTGCATCAGGTCCTTGAGCTGCTTGCGTGGGATCGGAGACTGGTACCAAGCAGCACCGGCCAGGCCCTTCTCTTGGGCCTTCGCCCCCTCCGGGCCGATGAGGCTGTAGTCGCGCGCCCTCGACTCGACTGCCATCCCTCAATGTTCCTGCAGCGGACCGCGGCGGATGAAGATGTTCGGGTCGCGCCGCTGGGCGATCAGAACCGGCACGATCTCGAGCCAGGCATCGGGAAAGCCACGATAGGGTGCGGGCAAATCGTCCTTGATGAGCCGGTGCAGCTTCGGCAGATGATAGAACGGCACCAGCGGGAACATGTGGTGCTCGATGTGATAGTTCATGTTCCAATAGAGGAAGCGCAGGATCGGATTCGAGATGATGGTCCGCGTATTCACCCGGAAATCGTCGACATTCTCCGGCAGGCCGGCATGCTGGGTGTAGGCGGCGAGCATGTGCAGCCAAGCCCCCGACATCCGCGCACCAAAGGTGTAGACGAGCGGCATCCAGCTCTGCAACGCCGCCGAGGCGAGGATGATGGCCGCATATCCCGCCAGCATGGCCCGCGCCGACCACACGATCGCCGGTCTTTCCGCTTCCGGCACCTCTGCCGCCAGAACCGGCTCGAAGCGCCCTGAGGCCAAGCTCACGATCCGGGAGAGCTTTGCCGGGAGCGATCTCAACCGAAACAAATCGAGCGCGATCAGCACTAAGTTCGGCGGCCGCGGCGTTTGGATCTCCGGATCGATCCCGGTCCGGTAGGTGTGCGAGTGATGCTTGGTGTGAAGCCAACGGTCGCTGAGCGGCTCATTGACGCCCATGAAGCCGGCCAACCAATGGACCGCCGCATTGATGGCGGGCGAGCGAAAGGCGGTGCGGTGGTGAGTCTCGTGCCGAAGCGACTCGATGAATCCATAGATCGCGCCATAGACGATGAATGCCAGCGCGCCCGGCAGCGTGCCCCAATAGGCGTAGCTCACCCACCCCGACGCCGCGAGCGCGCCAAGGAAACCCGCAAGCCGCGTCAGCGGGACCAGGTCGCTACGGCGCATGAGCTCCTTCAAGGTCTTGCGGTCGACCCCGGGGCGAAACCAATCGCCGACGATTTCCGCCATCGATCCCTACCCCACGAGGCTCATTTGACGGCGCCCAGGGTCAGACCCTGGATGACGAAACGCTGGCCGAAGAACATGAGGAGAATTGCAGGAATCGTCGCCACGATCGAGGCGGCCGCCATCTGGCTGTGCTGCACCTCATATTGCTGCGCGAACAAGGCGATGCCAACCGGCACCGTCGCGGTCGCTCGCGAGGTCAAGTTGAGGGCGATCGCGAACTCGTTCCAGCTAAAGACGAAGGCGAGAACGCCGGCGGCGATGAGCCCAGGGACGACCAGAGGCAAGGCCACCAGCCGGAAGGCCTGGGCCCGCCGGCAACCGTCGATCTCGGCGGCCTCCTCCAACTCCTTCGGGATCTCGCGGAAGAACGCCAGCAACAGCCAGATCGTCATCGGCAAGTTGATGGTGACATGGGTCAGGATCAATGCTGCGCGCGTGTCGTAGAGACCGAGCTCGCGGAAGACCAGATACCAGGGCCCGACCAAGGTCATCACCGGAATCATGTGGAAGACGAGCAGCCAGCCGAGGAGGCCGACCGAGAACCATTTGGCCCAGACGAAGCGATGGAGCGAATAGGCGGCGAGCGCGCCTAGGGTGAGCACCGACACGGTGCTGGCGCCGGCGACGACGAGGCTGTTCCAAACATTGCTGAGGAAATCGGAGCGGCGCGACAGGAACACGTCGATGTAGTTGCTCAAGGTCGGGGCAAACACCCAGGAACCCTGGTAGATGTCGATCTGGTATTTGAACGAGCTCATCAGGATCCAGAGGAACGGCAGCACGATCGCAAGCACGATCGTCGGCAGCAGCACGTATTGCAGCGGGCCATGGGAGGCGAGCGGTCTAGCCATGGCGAACCTGCACCCGGAGCGCCGCGCGTCGGCCGACCAATAGGAGCGAGACGATCATCAAGATGAGCGAGATCGACAGCATCGCACCATAGCCCAGTTGGTTCTGGACGAAGAAGACGTTGTAGATATGCAGGCTGATGAGGTCGGTCGCGGTGCCGGGACCGCCGGCGGTCAGCAGGAAGACCTCATCGAAGGTCTTGAAGGCGAGCACGGCACGGAAGACGAAGGCGACCGCGGTCGCCGGCATCAGCAAAGGCAGGATGACGTGGCGGGTGATCTGTCCGCGGCTGGCGCCGTCGAGATGGGCGGCCTCGATCACGTCGACCGGCAGCGCCTCGACCGCGGCAAACAGGATGAGAAAGATGAACGGGACCCAATGCCAGACATCGACGATGATGACCGAGACCAGCGCCAGGCTGGGCTGGCCCAGCCAATCCACGCGCTCGATCCCGAGCACCCCGATCGCCTGGTTGATGACGCCGAAATCGTAGTTGTAGATGAGCCTCCACATGCTGCCGATGGCGACCGGCGGCACCAGGATCGGCAGGATCATGACGGTGCGCATCGGGCCTTTGCCGCGCCGGACCCTGGAGACGAAAATCGCAAGCGCGAGCCCGATGATCATCTCGGCAGCGACCGAGACCGCGACGAAGACGAGCGTGTTCACGATCGCCGGGCGGAGCACGGGATCGTTCAGCAAGAGAGCGACATTGGCCATAGGCGCGAAGGCGACGCGCTCGACGCCGCCTTCGAAGCTGATGGTCGACAGGCTCATGTGCAGAAGGCGCAGTATCGGGTAGACCGAGAGGCCGAGGAACAAGAGGATGGCCGGAAGCAGGCTCCAATAGGGAAAGGCCGCGTCCAGCTTCTTGCCCAAGCGTCGGCGCAAGGGCCGGGCAGCGTCACCCATGCGCGAAGCCGGCCCGGCCGCCTGCCCCGAAAGCACCCCCATCACTCGGAGAGCGGCGCCAGCATCCCCGTCTTGCGTCCGGTGCGCGTGAAGATGGCGCTGATCTCCTTGGCGGCGTTGTTGAGCGCGGCAGCGGGGGTAAGCTCGCCGATGAGCGCCTGATTGAGGCGCAGGCCCAGCACCTGCTCGACCTCCGCACCCTCGGCATAGCCCAGCACCTGCTGGGCGGTTTTCATGCCTTCGTTATAGGCGGCCATCCAGCGGTATTTGGGATTCTGCGCCAGGTCGGAGGCGAGCACGTCGGCGCGGACCGGGATGGCGCCGGCCTCGGCATAGGCGCGCTGCGCCTCCTTGCCGACGAACCACTTAAGGAACGTCATCGCCGCCTTCTGCCGGTCGGCCGGGACATTCTTCGGTACCGCCAGATTCCAGTTGCCGATGACGACGCCGGGCTTGCCACCCACCGGCGCCGGGTCGACGGCGGCCGCCGCCTTGCCGACAATGGCGGACTTGGTCGGATCCTCGAGGTTCGACCAGGCGGCGATGACGGACTGCATGGTCAAGGCCTTGCCGCTCGCCATCAACTGGATCATGTCGGCCTGGCCGATCGAAGCGTAATTGGCCGGGCCGCACTCCACCATCAGCTTCTTGAAGGTGTCGAGCGCCTGCAGCGCCTTCGGGCTGTTCACGGTGACCGTGTAGTCGCCGTTCTCCGCGTCTGCCACGATCTCGGCGCCGTAACCCAGCATGAACGGCATCCAGTCGAAGCGGATGCCGTTGCCGCGCTCGCCGCGGGTGATGAAGCCGTAGAGGTCCGGCTTCTTCTGCAGCTTCCGGCAGGCGGCGAAGAGATCGTCATAGGTCTTCGGTGCCGCCAAGCCCGCCTGGTCGAACAGGTCCTTGCGGTAGACCAGGACATGGGTATTGCAATTCGGCACCACCGCCATGAGCTGGCCGCCATTTGGCGTGCGGAAGCGCTTCTGCGGATTCCAGTAATGCGAGTTGCCGCAGGTCAGCACCTCCGGCGGCAGAGCATAACCGGGCTCGATCTCGGTGAGCGGCTTGAGGAAGCCGCCCTCGTAGAACTCGATCGTCCATTGGGTGTCGAGATTGACCAGATCATAGGGGCTGGTGCTGCCCCGGACCGCGTTCCGCGCCTTCTCCAACATGCCGTTATAGGGCGTCACATCGAGGGTGACCTTGTTGCCGGTTTCCTTCTCGTACCGGCCCACCACCGCCTCGAAGCCGGCGTACCAGGGCGAGGAGTTGATCTCGATGGTGATCGGCGCCTGCTTGCCGATTTGGGCCGTTGCCGGCCCGTGCATGAAGAGGGCGAGCGCGATCGCCAAGATCGCTGCGGCGTATGGTTTTCTTAAGGCCATCTGTTCCTCCCAGTGCTCGGTCGGTGGCGGGGAAGACTGCGTTTGCGTCCCGGACATCCTATGCGGCCAGCTCGAGCTCGACTCCGTAGCGCGCGAACATTTCCACCGGCGCATCGTGGGCGCGCATTGCCGCGGCGATGCCGGCGAGGATGCGGCGCTCGATCGCCGGGTCACGGAACGGCCTGAGCTGCTTGGGATCGGTCTGGATGTCGTAGAGGGTCGTGCCGACGCCGGGATCGAACAGCTTGCCGTCATGCATCGGGATACGGCGCGAATCCTTGAGCGCATCGACGCGCAAGATCGGCATGCCCTTGGTGAAATCGAACGGCTCGCGCAAGATCGCCGTGCGCATCTCCGCTGCGCTGAAGAGCGTGTGCAGGTGTGTGGGCATCAGCGTGTATTCGTGCAGTCCCGGCGCATAGAGGTCGCCGGGGTAGAGGTAGTAGGTGTAGCGGCCGTCGGTGGCGCCGATCGGTCCGCCGAACATGCCGAAGATGCCGACTGCGCGGGTCTCTTGATCCTGCGTCAAGAGCGGCAGAAGCGAGCGCCCGCGCGTCTCCGCCGGCGCCTCGATCCCGAAGATGTCGAGGAACGTCGGCATCAGATCCATGGTCTGGGTCAGCGACCGCCGCCGACCGCCCGCGTGAGCGGCCGCGCCGGGATGGTGGATCATCAACGGAATGTGGGAGATCTCGGTGTAGTAGGGCATCAGGTTCTTGCCCCACCAATCGTGCTCGGCCAAGAGGAAGCCGTGGTCCGTGGACAGGATGAGCGCCGTATCCTTCCACAAATCATGCGCGTCGAAATAGTCGAGCAGGCGGCCGAAATAATGGTCGCACGCGGTCATGAGAGCGGCGTAGTTGGCGCGGATCTCGGCGATCTCCTCGGCGCTGTCGGTCACCTTCTCGTAATGCGGCCAGTCGAGCACGCCGCCATTCCATCCGGTGCGGTAGCGGTCCTTGAAGCGGTCGGGCGCATGGAACGGCTCATGCGGGTCGAAGCACTCCAGATGCAGGAACCAATCGTCCGCGCCGCGGTTGAGGTCGAGGAACTCGAAGGCGCCGTCGAAGCAGCGCGGCAGGCAAAAGTCCTTTTCCTCGACCATGTATTCGCGATTGATCGCGTGCTGGAGCCGCTTCCAGCTCGCCGCGAAATCGTAGTGCTTGGCGTTGTATTTCTCGCGGAAGCGCTCGACGGGCGGCTGCACCATCGCCTTCCATGGGTCGTATTCCTGGCCGCGCACGAAATCCCAGGTCCGGAACCGCCCGTGATAGGTAGCACCGCCATCCTCGAAGTAGTGCATGTGGTCGGTGACCAGGTGCGAATGGATTCGCGCCTCGCGCAGCATCTCGGGGAAGGAATTGTCGAACGGCTCCAGGGGCCCCCAGCTGCGATGCAGGAAGTTGAGCCGTCCGGTATGGAGATCGCGGCGCGCCGGCATGCAGGGCAAGCTGCCGACGAAATGGCTGTCGAAGGTGACCGCCCGTTCGGCAAAGCGCGCGAAATTCGGCGTATGAACGTGGGTCTTGCTGTAGCAGCTCATCGCCGTCCGATTCAGCGAATCGAACAGCACGAAAACGGCCCGCATCGCGGCAGTTCCTCCTTAGGACGGCGCGGCTCCTGCGCGCTTGCCGTCAAGCTTCCCACCGGATCCAGAGATAGGTAAAATTCTTTTTATCGCTTGACCCATAACCAGAAAGAATAGCTTGCCCCAGAATATCGCGTTGCTGCGGCAGTTCCTGGCGGTGGCGAAGGCCGGCAGCGTCAGCGCCGGGGCGCAAGCCCTGGCCATGAGCCAGCCGGCGGTGAGCAAGGCCATCCACCGGCTCGAGGACGAGCTCGGCGTCGTGCTGTTCGAGCGGCGAGCCCGCGGCGTCCTGCCGACGCGCTTCGGCAAGGCGCTCTTGCGCCACGCGAAGCTGATCGAGACCGAATGGAGCTTCGCCCAGGCGGAGATCACCGCCTTCCGCAAGGGCCATGTCGGCCAGCTCCGCATCGGCGGCGGGCCGTTCTTCGGGGTGGCGCTCTTGCCGCTGGCGATCGCCAAGCTGCACCAGCGTTATCCGAAGCTGCGGATCGATCTTCGCATCGGAGTCAATACCAACATGCTGCCGCGCTTGCTGGACGGCGATGTCGACATCCTGGTCGGCCGCTTGATGGAGCCCGACGATCTGCCAAGCTACGTCGTGCGCCGGCACATCGCGGATCTGCGTCTGGCCTTGATCGCTTCCCGCGATCATCCGCTGGCCGGCCGGCGCCGGATCGACGGACGCGCGCTCGCAAACTACCCGTTCGTCGTCTATCAGGAGGACCGCGAAGGCATCGCCGCCATGATCGCCGCCATGGCTCGCCTTGGCGCCAAGCCGCCGCGCATTCTGGTCGAGTCGACCTCGCTCCTGGCCGTGTTCCAGCTTCTCAGGTCCGGACCTTACCTCTCCTATCTCGCTCCGGGCCTGCTGCGGGCAGCGTTCACCTCCGACCTCGTCGAGATCAAGATTTCCGAGAGCGTATCGCAGTTCTCCGCTGGCGCGATGTTTCCGCGGACGCTCGCCAATGTCGAGCCGGTGGAGATGCTGGTCGACCTGCTCCGCCAAGGCGCCCAGCCGATCGAGGCTTGGGGCTAGGAGCCCGTCCTCGATCACGGCTTCGGTGACGAGGCAAGCCGGTGCGCCTTACGCGGGTGCGCTTGACCCGACACGGCACGGCCGATAGCGTCGCGGTCAATGGGTGCGGACCTGGTTCCGCGCCTGCACCCTAAAGACCCGGCAGCGGGCAAGCGTCTCTGGGGACGAAATGCCATCGGTCGCGACCGCAAAGGCCAGCGAAGGAAATGTTGCCCTCGTCACCGGCGGCGGCCAAGGGCTCGGGCGCGCCGTCGCGATCGCCTTCGCGCGGCGCCGCTGGCGGGTAATCGTCACCGACATCAACGCGACGACAGCGGAGGAGGCTGCGGCGGCGTGCCGGGCGCTTGGCGCCGAAGCGCGGTCGATCGCGATCGACCTCGCCACCGCGGAAGGTCCGGCGAGGCTGGTGGAGCTGGCGATTGCCGCCTTCGGGCGCGTGGATGCGCTCGTCAACAACGCCGGCTACGGCACCGGCGAAGCCTTCCTCGAGATGACGGCGGCCACCTGGGACCGCACGCTTGATCTCAACCTCCGCGCCGTGGCCCTCGCCACCGCAGCCGCCGGCAAGCACATGGCGGCGCGCAAATCGGGGCGCATCGTCAACGTGACCTCGCCCGCTTCGCGCATGGCGCTGCCCAACTACACCGCCTATGCCGCCAGCAAGGCCGGCGTCGATGCGCTCACCCGTGCCGCCGCGCTGGCGCTGGCGCCGCACGGCGTCTTGGTGAACAGCGTGGCGCCGGGGATGATGGACACGCCCTTGCAGCGCGCGACCGAGACGATCTTCGCCAAGCTCGAAGGCCGCAATGACGTCGAGCAGTTCCTGGCCGAGCGCACAAGGCGGATTCCCTTGGGCCATCGCACCGATTGCGAGACGGTGGCCGAGGCCGTCATCTGGCTCGCCGCCGATGCACCCGCCTACATCACCGCCGAGCGGCTCAACGTCTCCGGCGGCCTGGATCGGGACTAGCCCATGGCGGTGAAGAATCTTCCGGCGGACGACGATCCCATCGGCTTCCTCGAGGAGAAGGCCTGGCGGCTGCGCCGGCACATGCTGGGCATGGCCGCCGGCAAGGGCCAGGGTTACATCGCCCAGGGGCTCGGCATCGCCGATGCGTTGGCGGCCCTCTATTTCCATGAGCTCCGCCACGATCCGGAGAATCCGCGCTGGCCCGGCCGCGACCGCTTCATCCTGTCGACCGGCCATTATTCGATCGCCCTCTGGGCAACCCTCGCCGAGGCCGGGGTCATACCCGCCGACGAGCTCGCGACCTACGGCGCCGATGGCAGCCGGCTCGAGATGAGCACGCTCGACTCCACGCCCGGCGTCGAGGTGATCGGCGGCTCCCTCGGTCACGGGCTCGGCCAGGCCGTCGGCATGGCGCTGGGACTCCGGTACCGGCGCGGCGACCAGCGGGTGTTCGTCGAGCTGTCGGACGGCGAGATGCAGGAGGGCTCCACCTGGGAGGCCGCCATGTCGGCCGCGCATTTCGGGCTCGACAATCTGGTGGCGCTCATCGACTGCAACGGCATTCAAGCCGATGGCGCCATCGTCATGAATCTGGAGCCGGTGGCGGCCAAGTGGCGCGCCTTCGGCTGGGAGACGAGCGAGATCGACGGCAATGCCATGCGCGAGATCGTCAATGCGCTCCACGGCGCCCGCAGCCGCAACCAGCGGCCGAAGGCGATCGTGCTGCGCACGCTTCCCGGCAAGGGTGTCGCGACCCTGGAGGCCCGCGAGAAGGCGCATTTCGTCCAGGTCGGCAATGATGAATGGGAAAGGCTCATCGCCGAGCTGGAGGCCGCCCATGGCTAAAGCCGGCCGCACGCTCGCCATGGGCGAGAACGAGACGCTCGCAGGCCGCGCCGCCGTCGAGGCGCCCTTCGGCAAGGCGCTGGCGGAGCTGGGGCGCGAGCGCTCCGACGTGGTGGGTCTCACCGCCGATCTCGGCAAATACACCGACATCCTGCCGTTTCGCGACGCCTTTCCCGACCGCTTCTTCAATCTCGGCATGGCCGAGCAGAATCTGATCGCGGTCGCCGCCGGCATGGCGAAGACCGGCTGCATGCCCTACTGCACCACCTACGGCGTCTTCGCCACCAGGCGGGCCTACGATTTCATCGCCATCGCCTGCGCCCACAGCCGCGCGCCCGTTAGGATCGTGGCCGGGCTGCCGGGCCTGACCACGGGCTATGGCGGCACGCATCAGGCGATCGAGGATCTGGCGCTGATGCGCATGGTGCCGGGCCTGACGGTGATCGATCCCTGCGATGCGACCGAGATCGGCCAAGCGACCCGGGCCATCGCCGATGTCGATGGCCCGGTCTATATGCGGCTCCTGCGCGGCCAGGTGCCGGTCGTGCTGGATCCAAGCGCCTATCGCTTCCAGGTCGGCCGCGCCAGCCTGCTGAGGGATGGCCGCGATATCGGCATCGTCTCGACCGGGTTCATGACCGAGCGCGCGCTGGCAGCGGCAAAGCGCCTCGAAGCCCACGGCATTGGTGCCGCCGTGCTGCATGCCTCCACCCTGAAGCCCTTCGACGGCGATGCGGTCGCCGAGCTCGCCCGCCGCGTCGACCGGCTGGTCAGCATCGAGAACCACGTCGCCACCGGCGGTCTCGGCAGCCTGGTGGCGGAGCTCGTCGCCGACCGGCGGATCCCGACCAAGCTCACACGGCTCGGGCTCCCCGACCGTTTCATCGAATGCGGCTCGGTGCCCTTCCTGCAGGATAAGTACGGCCTCACCGCCGACAGATTGGTCGAGACGATCCGACAGCTTTGACATTGAGCAAGCATCGATGATCAACGGGGGCCCCCACCCCAACCCTCCCCCGCGGTCGCGGGGGAGGGAGTAAAACGGACGCCACTCCTACCCCCTCCCCCACCGCTTAGGTGGGGGAGGGTTGGGGTGGGGGCACCGCGCGAGACCGACATCAGCTCCAAGGGGAATAGCACCATGCCAAGACGCGCTGCCGCGCCGAGACTCGAACCGCCCGCCGACATGCCGAAGCGCCGGCTGGCGAAGATCCGGCGCATCGAGACGCATGTCGTCGGCACGAAATGGTGCAACTGGGTGTTTGCGCAGGTCTTTACCAATGACGGCCTCGAGGGAATCGGCGAAGGCACCTGCGAATTCCAGCCGAAGGCGGTGGAAGCCGCGATCCGGCAGCTGGCAACGCGCGCGGTCATCGGCAACTCGGCCTTCGACATCGAGCGCCTGTGGCAGGACATGTTCCGCGGCGAGTTCGCCCGCGGCGGGCCGATCCTGAACAGTGCCATCGGCGCCATCGAGATGGCGATGTGGGACATCGTCGGCAAGGCGCTGGGCCGGCCGGTCTACGACCTCTTGGGCGGCCGCGTGCATGAGCGGCTCTCGGCCTATGCCAATGCCTGGTACGGCACCGGTGCCGGTATCAAGGACATCGCCAAGGCCGCCGCCGCAGTGAAGGGCCGGGGCTATCGCGGGCTCAAATTCGACCCCTTCCTCGATGCCGGCCGCGATCCCGACTACACGACGATGAAGTACGCGGTCGACGTGGTTGCCGCCGTCCGCGACGCGGTCGGACCGGAGATGGAGCTGATGGTGGACTGCCATGGCCGCTTCAGCCCGGCTTCCGCCATCCAGATCGCCCAGGCGCTCGAGCCCTATCGCCTCTACTGGTACGAAGAGCCCACCGATCCGGAAAACGTCGCGGCCTTGGCCAAAATCGGCCGCAGCATCAAGACCCGGCTCGCCACCGGCGAGCGCTGCTACACCAAGTATCATCTGCAGGCGCTGTTGAGAGACTGCGAGGTGGGCGTGCTGCAGCCCGACATCATCCATGTCGGCGGCATCCTGGAGGCGAAGAAGATCGCCGCCATTGCGGACGCCAGCTACACGCCGGTCTCCTACCACAACCCGTTCGGGCCGGTGGCGACGGCGGCGGCGATCCAGCTCGACGCCTGCACCACCAACATCATCATGCAGGAGTCGTTCTGCGAATACAGCGCGCACTGGCGCTTCGATCTGCTCGAGCACGCGCCCAGGCCCCGGGGCGGCCATTACGACATCCCCGATCGACCGGGCCTCGGCGTCGGCCGGTTCAACGTCGAGGCGGCGCAGGCGCATCCCTTCGACGCCGACGCCTTCCTGCCGATGTGGCGGAAGGGCTGGACACGGAACTTCTGAGCGCCCCTTGCCACCCGGCGTTGACCCTGTTTTCCCGGCCCTGATAGAGTGGCGCGCAAGCGTCCTCGAAAGGGCGCATCGATAATCAACACCGCTCCGGGAGGATTCACATGCTCGCCTCACGCATCATCCGCGGTCTCGCCATGGCTGTCGGGCTCTTTGCCTTTGGCATGGCGCTCCCCGCCTCGGCCCAGAAGGTCACCATCAAGTTCGCGACCGTGGTGCCCGACGGGCCGGCCGCCGAGATCCTGGCGATGAAGGCCTTCAAGAGCTACGTCGAGTTCCATTCCGACAAGGCGATCGAGGTGCGCCTGTTCCTGGGCTCGGTCGGCGGCGAGCGCGAGATCACCGAGCAGGTGAAGCAGGGCACTCTCGAGATGGGCCTCTCCGCCGACGGCGCGGTCGCCGGCTTCTACAAGGAGATCCAGGTCTTCTCCATCCCCTATCTGTTTCCCTCCGCACCGGTCGCCTGGGCCTTTTTCGATCATCCCTTCGCGCAGAAGCTGGCCGAGGACATGCGGCAGAAGACCGGCATCCGTACCTTGAGCTTCTCCGAGAACGGCTTCCGCAACCTGACCAACAATGTGCGCCCGATCAAAACGCCGGACGACATGAAGGGCATCAAGATGCGGACCATGGAAAGCCCGGTGTTCATGACCTTCATGCGCTCGCTGGGTGCAGCACCGACGCCGATCAGCGCCGCCGAGATGGTGCTCGCCTTGAAGCAGGGCGTGGTCGACGGTCAGGAGAACCCGACCTTGATCATCCACGATTTCGGCATCGCCGACGTGCAGAAATACATGTCGATGGACGAGCACATCTACAGCCTGCACCTCGTCATGATCAACGACGAGTTCTACGCCAAGCTGCCCACCGGCTATAGGCAGATCGTCCAGGACGGCGCCCGCGTGCTGCGCGGCGTCTCGGGCACGCGCAAGGCGGCCCTCCAAGAGGAGTATGTCGGCAAGATCAAGGCCAAGGGCGTGCAGGTCTACATCACCAGCCCGGAAGAGAAGGAAGCCTTCCGCAAGGCGAGCCAAGAGCCGGTCCGCAAGTTCATCGAAGAGCAGGTGGGCAAGGAGCTGACCGCCGGCCTCCTGTCGGCGGTCGCCGACGCCAGCAAATCCGTCTACGGCTTCTGAGGACGCTGTCGACCCTCGATCACACGTTTTGCTGATCGAAGGACCCTCACCCCAACCCTCTCCCGCATTGCGGGAGAGGAAGGGACCCGCGTCTTCGCGGGAGGGTGAGGGCCGTCACTGCCATCCGCGATGACCGGAACCGCCTATCGCTTCGCCCTTTGGCTGACCCGCGCCTGCGAGACGATTGCCGCCGTGCTCGTGCTGCTGGTGGTCGTCTTCAACACCGCGCAGGTGTTCTTCCGCTACGTCGTCGGCGATCCGCTCGGCTGGACCGAGGAGGCGATGCGCTACAGCATGGTCTGGGTCGCCTTTCTCGGCTCGAGCGCGCTGGTCTTCCGCGGCGAGCACCCCGCGATCCAGATCGGCCGCGTGGTCAAGTCCCGCGTCCTTGCCGCTTCCATTCATTACCTCGGGCTCGCCGCCATCGCGAGCTTCAGCGCGATCCTCGTCTGGAAGGGCCTGCCGGTGGCGATCGGCAACCGCAGCCAGACCTCGCCAGCAGCGCAAATCCCGATGATCTATCCCTATCTCGCCGTCGGCGTCGGCGGCTCGCTTATGCTGATCAAGGTCGCCTGCCTTCTGGTCTTGCCGCCCGGCACGTTTGCGGCCTCGGAGAGCGATGTCAGGGCCGGTGACGTGGCATGATGGCGCTCGGCTTCGCCTTCGCCTCGCTCATGCTCATCGGCGTTCCCATCGCCTTTGCCATGGGCCTCGCCGGCGCCATCAGCCTCATCGCCCAGGATCTCCGGCTGGTGGCGGTGCCAACCAGGATGTTCACCGGCATCGACAGCTTCGTGCTGTTGGCGGCCCCCTTCTACATTCTGGCCGGCGAGCTCATGGGCCGCAGCGGCATCACCCAGCGGCTGGTCAAGCTCTCCATGCTGATCACCGGCCGGGTCTCCGGCGGTACCGCCTATGGCTGCGTGGTGGCCTCGATCTTCTTCTCCGGCATTTCCGGGACCGCCGTCGGCGATGCGGCAGCACTGGGGCAAATCTTCATCAAGGAGATGCCGAAGGAAGGCTACACCGTCGAGTATTCCTCGGCCTTGGTGGTGGCGGGCTCGATGATCGGGCCGATCATCCCGCCATCGGTGATCATGGTCATCTTCAGCGCCGTCTCCCAAGTCTCCATCATCAGCCTGTTCATCGCCGGCGTGGTGCCCGGACTGCTCCTGGGTCTGGCTCTTGCCGTCGTCATCTTCCTCCAGAGCCGGTTGGGCAAGGGCTTGCCGCGGTCGAGCTTCTCCATGGAGGGGGAGAAGATCGGCACGGTGATCGTCGAAGGCGCCATGGTCCTGACCCTACCGGTGTTCATCGTCGGCGGCTCGGTCTCCGGCGTGTTCACGCCGACCGAGGCGGGCGGCACCGCCGTCCTCTACACCCTCTTGATCGGCTGGCTCGCCTTCCGCAAGCTCGATCGCCGGCAGATCTGGGACTCGCTCGTGGTGGCGGCCCGGGTCAGCGCGTCGATCTACCTGATCCTGGCGGCCTCCGAGGTCATGTCCTACGCGATGACCTTTGCCGGTATCGATATCTGGGTGCGCGGCGTCTCCGACGGGTTCCAAAGCCATCCGGTCGTCTTCCTGCTGCTGGTGGCGGTGTTTCTCGTCGTCGTCGGCACCTTCCTCGAGCCGGGACCGGCGATCGTCATCTTCGTGCCGCTGTTCATGCCGATCGCCAAGTCGCTCGGCATCGATCCCATCCAGTTCGCCATGGTGTTCATCCTGACCTTGACCCTCGGCCTGTCGACGCCGCCGGTCGGCCTCTGCCTGTTCGTGGCCGGCAAGATCGGCAACGTGCCCATGGGCAGGCTGTTCAAGGCGCTCTTGCCCTTCTTCTTCGCGGAGAAGGCGGTGGTGATCCTGTTATGCCTGGTGCCGGAGCTGTCTTCGGGCCTGGAGCGGCTGTTCAAGTAGCCGGTCGACCGCCTCAGCTTCCGTGCAGATGGCAGGCGACGCCGCGCCCCTCGCCCATAGGAGTCCAGGGGGGATAGACGCTGCGGCAGATCTCCATCGCCTTGGGACAGCGGGTGTGGAAATGGCAGCCCGAAGGCGGGTTGACGGCGGAGGGCACCTCGCCTTCCAGCGCGCGCATGGCGACCTTCGCCTTCGGATCGGGGACCGGCGAGGAGTCGCGCAAGAGCTGGGTATAGGGGTGCAGCGGCTCATCGAAGATGCTGGGAATCGGCCCCTCCTCGACGATGCGGCCGAGATACATGACCGCCATGCGCTGGCAGAAATAGCGCACCACGCCCAGATCGTGCGAGATGAAGAGATAGCTCAAGCCATGGTCGCGCTGGAGGCGCTGCAGCAAGATGAGGATCTGCGACTGGATGGAGACGTCGAGGGCGGAGACCGGCTCATCGGCCACCACCAGCTCGGGCCCTAACGCCAGCGCGCGGGCGATGCCGATGCGCTGGCGCTGGCCTCCGGAGAACTCATGGGGATAGCGCCAGCGCGACTCCGGTGCCAGGCCGACCTCGGCCAGGAGCGCTTCGACCCGCTCCTCGATCTCCTTGGGCGTGCCGAGCCCATGGACGCGCATGGGCTCGGCCAAGGCTTTGCCGATCATTCGCCTGGGGTTGAGCGAGGAGTACGGATCCTGGAAGACGATCTGCAGCTTCTGGCGGAGGTAATCGAGCCGGCGCCGCGGTGCCGCCAGCACGTCCTCGCCGTGGAACCTGACGCCGCCGGAATCCGGCTCGACCAGGCGCAAGACGGCGCGGCCCACCGTCGATTTGCCGCAGCCGGATTCGCCGACGAGCCCGAAGGCCTCCCCGGCGGCAACCGTGAACGACACCTCGTCCACGGCGCGCACGATGGTCGTCTCGGGATTGGGAAAGCCGCGCTTGCTGGTGAAGAATTTGCGCAGCCGCTCGACTTCGAGCACCAGCTCAGGCATGCGCCGCCTCCGGCACCAACGGTGCCCGCACCCAGCAGCGCGCCGAATGGGCGGCATCGCCGCCGACCGGCGCCAAGACCGGCTCCTCTCGCGTGCAGATCGGCTGCTTCATGGGGCAGCGGTCCTGGAAGCGGCAGCCCGACGGCATCCGGCTGATCGACGGCACCTGGCCGGGGATCGTCTCGAGGCCGCCCATGTCGCGGTCGACCCGCGGGATCGAGCGCAAGAGCAGCTCGGTATAGGGATGCGTCGGGCTCTCGAACAAGCTCTCGACGGTGGCCGTCTCCACGATCTCGCCCGCATACATGACCGCAACCCGGTCGGCGATGGAGGCGACCACGCCCAAATTGTGGGTGATGAAGATCATCGCCATGCCATAGGCGGATTTGAGCTCCGCCAGGAGCGAGAGGACCTGCGCCTGGATGGTGACGTCGAGGGCCGTCGTCGGCTCGTCGGCCAAAAGGATCGAGGGTCGGCAGGCAAGCGCAATGGCGATCATCACCCGCTGGCGCATGCCGCCGGAGAACTGGTGGGGATATTCATGGAAGCGCCGCTTCGCCGAGGGGATCTTCACCTGCTCCAGGAGATCGAGCGCCACCCGGTCGGCCTGCTGGCGGCCCATGTCGCGGTGGTAGCGGAGCGCCTCGGCGATCTGAAAGCCCACATTCAGCACCGGATTGAGCGAGGTCATCGGCTCCTGGAAGATCATCGCCAACCGATCGCCGCGCAGGCGACGCATCGCCTCATCGGGCATGCCGACCAGCTCTTGCTCCTCGAAGCGGATGCTGCCCTCGATCCGCCCGGATTCTTCCGGAACCAAGCCCATGATCGACAGCGCCGTCATGCTCTTGCCGCAGCCGGACTCGCCAACGAGGGCCAAGGTCTCGTCGCGGCCAAGGGTAAAGCTCAGCTGCCGCACGGCCGGGTACCAGCGCCCACCGAGGCGGAAGGAGGTGGTGAGATTCTCGACCGCGAGGATCGGTTGGTTCACGCCGGACATCGGCAATACCCGCTGTCGGCTTTCGGAGCGAATGCCCCCACCCCGTCCCTCCCCCGACAGGTCGGGGGAGGGAGCATGAGGACGTTCTCGCACTCCCTCCTCCAGCTCGACTGGGGGAGGGTCGGGGTGGGGGCATCGATGCGCGAGACTCGCACGGCCTCAGACCGCGTCGCGGAGCTTAGGATCGATCGCGTCCCGGAGACCGTCGCCAAGCATGTTGAGGGCAAAGACCACGATGAGGATGGCAAGTCCGGGAAACACCGAGAGCCAGGGCGCATCGAGGATGAGCTCGAATCCTTCGCGGATCATCCCGCCCCAGGTGGCGGTCGGCGGCTTGACGCCAAGCCCGATGAAGCTGAGCGAAGCCTCGATGCGGATGGCGGTGGCGAGCCAGAGCGAGCCCAAGACCAGGATCTCGGCCATCACGTTGGGAAGGATATGCACGACCATGATGCGCAGATCGGAAAAGCCCAGCGCTCGACAGGCCTCCACGAAGTCCCGATTCTTGATCACGATCGTGGGTGCCCGCGCCACCCGGGCGAAGGGGGCGATGGCGGTCAAGGCGATGGCGACGATGAGGTTGGTGACCGAAGCCCCGAGCATGGCCACCACCATCAGCCCCATGATCAGCGTCGGAAACGACAGGAGCACGTCCATCACCTGCATCACCGCCGCATCGAAGCGCCCGCCGACATAGCCGGCGAGAATGCCGATGGCGCCGCCGATGAGCATTGCGGCAAGGATGGACACGGTGCCGATGAGCAGCGAGATCCGCGCTCCCCACAGGAGACGCGAGAGGGTGTCGCGGCCATAGCCATCGGTGCCGAACCAATAGTCGGCGGACGGCCCCTGAATGCGGTCGAGGATGTTCTGGTCGAGCGGGTCGTAGGGCGAAATCCAGGGCGCCAGGAGTGCGAGCAGAACCACCGCCATGAACACGACGAAGCCGACCCAGGAGGTCTTGTTGACGTTGAAGGCGCGGACGAATTCGCCGAAGAGACCGCTCCGAGGGCGTGCGATCGCGGGCGCGGTCATTGGTATTTGACCCTGGGGTCGACCAGCCCGTAGGTGAGGTCGGTGGCGAGGTTCACCAGCACGATGATGAAGGCGTAGATCACCATCAGACCCTGCAGCATGGTGTAGTCGCGCTGGTTGAGCGCGCCGACGATGAGCTTGCCGAGGCCGGGCCGGTTGAAGACGATCTCGGTCAGGACCGAATTGCCGATGAGGATGCCGAGATAGAGGCCGACCACGGTGATCACCGGGATGAGCGCGTTGCGGAGCGCATGGCGCCAGATGAGGGCCCGGCGCGGCACCCCCTTGGCGCGGGCCGTGCGCATGAAATCCTCGCCCAGCACCTGCAGCATCGAAGAGCGCGTCACCCTGGTGATGTAGGCCGCCATGATGAGGGCGAGATTGATCGAGGGCAGCACCAGGCTGTTGATGCGGCTCGGCCAATCGTCGAGCCGGCCGCCGCCGATGACCGGAAACCAGCGGAAATGGATGGCAAAGGCCAAGAGCAGCATGATGCCCGAGACAAAGGCCGGAAACGACAGACCCAAGAGCGAGCCGATGCGGGTCACGTAGTCGGCCCAGGTATTGCGGCGGAGCGCCGACCAGGCGCCGAGCGGCATGCCGATGGCGACGCCGAGCACCAGCGCCGACACCGTCAGATCGATGGTGTAGGGCAGCACATTCGCCACCTCCACCATGACCGGCTTGCCGCTCACCATGGAATTGCCCCAATCGCCGAGCACGGCGCTCTTGAGGAAGTCGACATATTGCTCATGGATCGGCTTGTCGAGGCCGAGGCGGTGGCGGAGCGACTCCAGCGCCTGCTGGCTCGCCTGATCGCCGAGGATGGTCTGCGCCGGATCGCCGGGCACGATCCTGACCAGCACGAACACCACCGTCAGCACCGCAAGCAAGGTCGGCACCGAAAAGAGCAGCCGCCGCACGAGGTAGCGGATCATGCGCTAAGCGCGGACAAATTGAAGCCTATCACGCAGACCCTCACCCGCCTCGCTTACGCTCGGCACCCTCTCCCGCCTGGGGTGGGCTTTGGGAGGGGGTGCGGCGCACCCCCTCCCCGACCCTCCCTGGGCGGGAGAGGGAGGGACCCGCGTCTTCGCGGGAGGGTGAGGGTAGACGCGAAACCAGCTCACCGGAACTGGGTCGTCTCGATGACCGGGGGGCCCAGGCTCAGGGCGCCTTCGAGCTTGTAGCCGAGGTCGAGGTTCGAGCGTCGCGCCCAGACGAGCAGGCCCTCGTGCATCGGCACGGCGCACACCGCGGCCACCAGCTTCTGCTGCGCGGTCTTCCACAGCGCCTTCTGCTTGGCGGGGTCCGGCTCGCTGCGCGCCGCCACGATCTCCGCATCGGCCATGTCGCAATGGCTGAAATTGGTGACCGCGGTCGGGGTCATGACGATCGAGGCGGAATGGAAGAATTGCGTGAGGTAGGTGTCGGCCACCGGAAAGCGCGCGGCGGCGTATTGAACCAGCGGGCTCAGATCCTTGCGGATGTTGGCGTGGAAGGTCGCGTGCTCGACCACGTCGAAATCGAGGGTGATCCCGGCGCGCCTGAGCTCCGCCTGAACCACTTCCATGGAGCGCAGCATTCCCGGCAGGTTGGTCTGCACCGACTTGATGGTGACGCCATTGGGGAAGCCGGCCTCCTTCAAGAGCTGCTTCGCCTTATTGAGATCGTAGGGCAACAACGGCACGTCGTCGGTGTAGCCGAGATAGCCGATGGGGATGATCGACTTGCCGGCGCGCGCCACCGCCTCGCCGTTGAACTTGACGATCTCCTCGCGGTTGATCGCATGGGCGATCGCCTGGCGAACCTTGAGATTGTCGAGGGGCGGCTTGGTGATGTTGAGGCTGAGCAAGGTCAGCTCCGCCGGCTCGAATACCATCACCTCGGTATTGGGCAGCGCCTTCATGCGCTCGACCCAGGTCTGGGACTGGGTGCCATAGATCATGTCGATCTCGCCCGATTGGTAGGCAAGGTCGCGGCTGGCATCGGAGGGAATGTAGCGGTAGACGATCCGCTCGAGCTTGGGGGGCCCACGGAAATACTGCTTGTTGGCCACGAGGATGGTGGCCTCCTTCGACTTCAGCTCCCCGAACATGAAGGGACCGGTGCCGGTCGGCTTGGTGGCGAAATTCTCGCCCAGCGCCTCCGCCGGCTTCTTACAGACGATGTTGCCGCCGTGATAGTTGGTGACCAGGCCCAGGAGGCTCGGCACGGCATTCTTCAAGGTGATCTTGACGGTGTAGGGATCGGTCGCCTCGACCGCGGCGAAATCCTTGTAGTCGCTGGAGAAGGCGGAGCGCTTCGGGTCGGCCGAGCGGTTGAGGGAATAAACCACGTCGGCGGCCGTCAGCTCGCCATAGCCGTGCTGGCACTGCACGCCATGGCGGAGCGCGAAGACCCAGCTCTTGCGGTCGGAGGATGCCTCCCAGCTCTCCGCCAGATCCGGCTCGATCGCCTCCAGGCTCATGCTGCCCGGCTTGATCCTGACCAGCCCGTTGAACATCCATTGGAACAGCGCCTTGTCGGGCGTCGTCGCCGACAGATGCGGATCGAGCTTGCCGGCATCGCCGGATGCCATGCCGACATTGAGCACGGTCTTCTGCGCCGCAGCCGGCATCGCCGCAAGCCCGATGCCTGCCGCCAGCGCCGCCGCCATCATCCCTGTCCGTCGCATGCGGGTTGCTCCCCTGTCCCACGTTGATCCAGGACGCATGTTATGACGCTTCGGTGACGGCGCCAACCCGCGGCAGCAGCCGCGAAAATGCGCGCGGGGCCGGGAACGGGCTGCTAGGCTCGCTCCGGCGGCTGGGATTGCGGGACATGGGGCAGGGATGGGGGCCGAGAGCGGAGCAGCCGAGACCGTCGATCGGGCGATGCTGGCGACCATCATCGGCCGCGCCGACGAGGCCCTGGCGGAGAAGGATCTGAGCCAGGTCAATCGGCTCCTGCGAGCCCTGGTCCAGGTGGGCGTCGAGGATGCCGCCCTGCATCGCCGTCTGGCGGAGGTTTGCCGCCGGCTCGGCCTCGATGCCCACGCGGCTTACCACGAAGGGCTGGCTGGCTCGCCCGTATCGCCGACCACCGCCGGCGGTGCTTCCGCGCCGGCCGATCCGGCGGCGGCGGCGCCGCGCTACCTCCTCATTCGCGCCTGGGGTGCCGGATTTTGGGGCGACGTCGCCCATGTCGGCCACCAGCTTCTCTTGGCCGAGATCACGGGACGGATTCCGGTGGTCTATTGGGGCCGCGAGTCGCGCTACCGGCGGAGCCGCATGGACAATGCCTGGGAGGCGTATTTCCAGCCGGTCTCACCCGTGCGCATCGCCGATCTCGAACGCGACGACTACGACTTCTTTCCGCCGAAATGGACCCACGCCAATCTCCGCACGCCCAGGATCAACAAGGACTCCGGTCCGTGGTCGCGCATCTCCGGCCTGTATCTTCAAAACCGACCGGAGCGGGTCGTGGTCAGCGACTATTTCACCGAGCTTGACGACATCCTGCCCTTTGCCGCGGTCGGGCCGGCGCCGGATGCGGCGGCGAGCGAGGCCCTGCTGGCCGCCTGCTACCGCCGGCACATCAAGCTCATGCCGCACCTCAAGATCGCCATCGAGCGCTTCGCCGCCGAGCTCTTGGCCGAGCGCCCGGTGCTGGGGGTGCATTATCGTGCACCCGCCTTCGTGAAGACGCTCGAATCCGCCGGCAAGGACACGATCGGCGTCGAGACGTATTTCGCCGAGATCGACCGTTTCCTTGAGCACCATCCTTCCGGCTCGGTCTTTCTCATGACCGACTTCGTGCCGGCGCTGGCGGAATTCCAGGCCCGCTACGGCCAACGGCTGAAGACCCGCACCGTGCTTCGGCTGGTCCACGCGGAAGATCAGTCGCTGGAGTACAACACCGCGCTCGACGGCCGCACGCTCGCTACCGAGGTCATCATCGACGTCTATCTGGCGCTGGCATCGGACCGCTTCCTGGGCGACCAGGTCTCGGGTGTCACCCAAGCGGTCGCGCGCCTGAAGGAATGGCCCGCCGACAAGATCACCCTCTTCCGCCGCGCGGGCGCCTGGCCCTTGGGCTTCGTGCGCCAGCACAGCGATCCCACACCCTGGTGGAACCCGCCCGACTAGAAGATGGCATGCGGCCTTTCGCCCGGTCCCGCGCCAAGCAGCAAACGGCCGGTCGCAAACGCGGTCCGCAGCATGGCATTGATGGTTTCGATGCCGAGCGGCGATGCCGGAAAGTGCAGCATGGTCACGTCGGACACATAGTCCGCACGCTGCCACCATATTTCGCCGACCCAGGCCTCGACCTCGGCCCGGGCGCCGTGCCTCAGAACGACGCCATGGTTGCGGTCCAAGACCAGGGCGAGCGGGCCTTCGAGCCGGATCGGTACCCGCAATTCGCGCCGGGCGGTTGGCGACGGCAACCCCGCCTGCGCCCGCATCGTGCCGCCCGGCGAGGGATTGAGCATCCGTGCCGCGTGGTATTCGAGAATTTCTCCCTTGAGCGCGTAGTGAGGCGTGGTGTCGGGCGCCATGGACGGCATCGGCGAGGTCTCGCTGAGGGGGGATTTCCCCAGATTCAGCCTATGGATCCTCCCTTCCGTGTCGGCGGAATTTCGTTCCGTGGCGGCGGAACGCCGCTCCCGGTGCCCCTTGACAGGGTCCCGCGCGGGGCTACCCTCGGATATCTCCGGTTGCAGGATGCAGGCAGAAATGGCCAGCAGCGCCATGGACATCGAGTCCTTGCGTGACGAGATGCGGCAGTTGGTTCGGGCCGCAGCGACGCCGGCCGCTCCCGGAGAGCGGACCAAGGAGACCATCGCCCGCGCCTCTCGGCGCCTGGGGTTCACCTTCGGGCGGACGAAGCGCTATTGGTATCGGGAGATCGCCTACCCATTCGCCCTCGACGTCGAACGGGCGCGATCAATCGGCCGAAAACCGTCCGACGACAGTACGGCCCACAGGCGCGGTGGCGCCCGACCGGCGCAGCACGGAGCCTTCATCCACGACGACCAAGGCGTCGCCTGGAGGCTCGGGTCGCCCGAACTGAAGGAGATTATCGGCCGCAGCGACGGAGAACTTAGCGTCGATCTCGGCGAATACGCGGTCAGATGCCTCGGCTGGATCGAAGCTTGGCACCAGCCGAAGCGGATGTACCTGCGCCTGGCGCCCGATATCGCGCATCCGCGGGCCCTGCTTTCGGTCTTCGAGGTGCTGTGCCTGTCGCAAGAAGTGGCGGTTTCGGTGACGAGCTGGTGCGGGGATCGCTGGATCAAGACGAAGTTCTCGGATGCCGGCAGCGCCGCCCGCTCCTTCGCCGGAGCTCTGGAACGCGCTCAGAAAAGGCGGGCGACGCACTTCACTGCGCACCGCCAATCAGTCGGAACGCTCATTCGCGATCACGATCTGAAGCTCCTGGAGGTCCTTCGGGAGATCGGATCGGCGGGCGCCGAAGTGAGCTTGGCCAGCGCAATCAGCCTGGCCAAATTCAGTAGCGCTGCAGTCTGCATCGCTCATCGCGGAAGCACCGAACCGCATTGGTCGTTCGAGTACCAGCCGCCATCACACCGCGTATTTTCTCCGGAGGAATACAAGTCACTCACGCGCTTTCAAGCTGTCAGTTCTCCCGATCCGGAATACTTTGGATGGTGTGCGTCGTTCTACGACAAGGCTGCTGGCCTAGCCGAGCCGATTGTCGACGATGTGCGCGCGACGGTGAAACGGCGCTACCTTCCACCAATATCGTTTGCCTACCGACGCCTCTTGATCCCGACCAAGGCCTCCGAAGGTGGCGCGATCATGATTGTCGCCTCCCGCCGAGCTGCAAATGCTTGATCCGAGGTTCGGACGCGGTCGTAGGCTCCATAGTGACGGAGAGACCGGCATCCCATGACGCTTGCTCGCGCAGCGGGAATTCATGTAAAGATATTAAACTTAGGCCTTTCATACGCCGCTTGATGCAGGCCCTTCAGGAGTCAACGTCTTGAGCGTGAGGCTAAAAACCACCAACAACTTGGCGCAGGTAGCCGAGTCGCTTCAGACATTGACCCAGACCCATGGCTCGCACCCATCGGTCCCGGACGGCGATGTCGAGCAGGTCTTCGCGCTGAAATGGGCAGTTGCCTGCGAGGAGATGGCGCGAGCGCTCTTGCGGCTATCGGTCGAGCTCGAGGACCAATCGCGCCAACTCAAGGCCGATGCCTTGGCCTGGCGTGACAAGGCGATCGGTCGCCGGCGATGAGCGTTTTCCTGCTGATCGACGAGACGGGCGCACTGTTCGACGCAAGTCGCTGGGAGGTGCGCCTCCGTCTCGGCTGCCAAGGCACGACCTCCGAGGTCATCGCCTCAGCCGTCAAGCAACGTGGCTGGATCGGACTCGCCCATCACGCCACGAGTGTCGAGATCCATATGCGGCGAACGGATCCGGCGCCACGGACGGTCCAGCTTGCGATCGACCTCGTCATGGGAACGCTCGCCAGCAAGATCGTACTCGTGCATTGGGGCAATGAATGGCGTCGAGAGACCTTTGCCTCCCCGGCCGCGGCGATCCTGCGCATCGAGGAGCTGATGGCGGCCGTCTCCTCGTCTGCGCAGGCTGTTCCTTTCCGCTCAACGTCCCGGACTATCCAAGATCTTTGGCGCGACGGGAATCGCACCTTGATCATGGCACTACAACAGTTCCAAAACCGCATCGGCATCATCGACGCTGGCGACGCATGTGCCCTGAGTCATCTACCGGGAATGGGCACGACCTCTGTGTTCGAGCGGCCGAAGCTGAGCACCAGCCTGATTATTCGCGCCGTTTCGCCGTTTGTCCGCTTCTATGATCAACGGCGGCGACCTGCCTTCGAAGGCAAAGATCTCCGTCAGCAACCCAATCCGGATTACAACCGTTGGATCGTGGATACCTTCGATCGAATCATTGACGCAGGTGAACCGCTCCTCGATGACGTCGATGCGGTGGTGCAGCAACCCGACGGTTTACCGCTGCAAATGTCCTACCGTCGAGTCGCCGCTCCCTATAGAACGCCGTCCGGCTCGCAGCTAATCGTCACGACATCCGTGCTCATTCCGCTGCCACGCCGTGATGCGGTGAGTGCGTAGGCGCAGGGATCGGAAGCAACTTTCCTTCAGCGACTAGGCGAGCATCGTGAATGAGCTCTCCGCGCGTCATCCATTCATGACGCACCGCCATTTGATAGGGCGGAGTATTGGGCGATAGCGAAGGCCGAATCCATTGGATACCGGTTTCTACACGCGGCCAACCGTAGACGTCACCCATGCCTTTTGCGTGCAAGACGTCTCTGATGCCGGAGATGTAGAAGTCAGGATCCCAGTCAGCGCAGCCCAGGAGCCGCACGAAGCGGCCTAGCACCTGCGATAGCCGGAAACCGTCCGCTCCCGCGCCGCGGAAGCGCGGATCGATCCAGATTCCACCCGAGAACGTTACACGCCCCTTGATCTTCGGTCCCGAGGGGCAATTGACGACGTAGCTCTCGCCAGGGGGACACTGCGTAAGGGGATCGCCATAGAAAAGCCGCAAGCTCTCGCCGAACTGCTTCAAGTTCATGCCTTGCATGTCCAGCAGGCGGATCGCCGCCGTGGTAACGACGCGACCATCGCAGTCCTCACCTTTGAGCCAGATGAAATTGCTGGAATCGAATTCGTGCAGCCGAAAGTCGAGGACGGGCATCAGCCGTGCTTGCGTCTTCTCGTTGGCAAGGCTCACCGCCCCAAACTCGGTCGGATCCGTCTCGATCGAGAGACGCACGCCGCGCCTCACCGCGATGCGATCGAGCTCGAGCAACGCCTGCTGGATGGTGAGATCGAACGAGCGCGCGGCGGCGGCGGGGTGAGCGAGAGCTGCTTGGGACATGAGAATGGACCTCCTGGGATCGTGAAGCCGACCGAGAACCGGTCGGCGCCCGAAGATCCCAGAGGTCGCGGAGGAATCCGACTCGACAACCAAGAGCCGTAACGACGCGGGTGCGGGAGGCTCGCTGCAGCGCCCGCGCCGCCTCGCATTCAACGAAAATGCGCTGCTAATCGCGCCTATTCGAATCGGCGCCCGAATCGATTCGAGAATCGATCCCTGCGGTAATTTTCAGCGAATCGCCCGATGGCGGCTCCGTGCCTAGCGCCTCATTCGAGCGCGGTGCATTCGATCTCGATGTCGAACTCCATCGGCCAGCCGGCCACGGGCACGAAGGTGCGCGCCGGCGGATCCTTCTGGAAGTAGCGGCCATAGACCTTGTTGATGACACTGTAATAGGCGGCGTTGGCGGCGTAGATGTTGACCTTCACCACCTTGTCGAGGGAGGAGCCGGCGGCCTCGAGCGCACGCTTCAGATTGCGCATGACCGCGTCGGTCTGGGTCTCGATGTCGCCGCGCACGATGGCACCGGTCTCGAGATCCAAGGGCGGCGTGCCGGAGACGAAGACGAAGCCATTCGCCTTCACTACCGGCGACAAGGGCACGCCCAGCTTCTTGATCGCATCCGACATGACGGGGACGTTGACGATGATCTTGCTCATGGCGTGAATTCTCCCAAGGTCGCAGGTGTCGTTGCGAGGGCTGAGGCAGCATCGCCCAGGCCCAAGAGATCCTGGGACACAGACGTCATCCTTTCCTGTCCAAGAAGTTCCGCAGCACATTGGCGGTGATGCGCGAGACGGCATCGTCGACCAGGATCGAACTCGGCCAGGTGATGGAGCCCACGGAAAACACCCGGCCGCCGCTCGCCGTCTCGTGGATGACCATGTCGGCCCCGCCCCCCTCGGGATTGAGCCCCTTGGCCAATACCTGCACGCCCTTGGGCGCGTGCTTGGAGATCTTGTCGGTCTCGTGGCCCGAGGCCCCGCCCGGCACGCGGCGATGCAGGCTCGCCTCGCCGAACGACTGGCCTGCTTGCAAGCCCGTGCCCGCGAACACCCAATGGGCTTCGTCCAAGACCCGGTAGGGCGCGCTGGTCATGATGCCGGCATAGCTGAACACCACGCCGAGAAGGTTGGCTTCGGATTCGACCCGGGCATGAAAGCGGCTTTCGGTGTCCCCACGGTGCAAGCGCTCGCGCTCGTTGCCGTTCTGGTAGATGACCGCGTTCTCGCCCACGAACTCCGCCTCGCAATTGAGCCCGTTGCCGCCGAGATAGAGCAGCCGCCCGCCGCGCTCGAACACCCAGCGCTTGACCCGCCAATACATCTCCCTGGACCAGTATTCCGGATGCGTGCTCAAGACCAGGACGCGGTAACGGTCGAGGTCGACGATGCCGTGATGGAACTGCGTCTCGGCCCAGAGATCGTAGTCGAAGCCTTCCCGTTCCATCCAGCCCAGCAGCCGCCATTCCGCCGGCGCCAGATGGCAGGCGGTACGACCTTCGATGGGATTGGTTACTGCTTCGTCCGCGGGCACGAGGTTGATCGGCTCCGGGCGCTCGAAGGAGAGCGGGGCGTAGTCGAGGCTGGTATAGGCCATGTGATCGGGATCGGTATAGCGCGCCAGTTCCTGGCGGGCGTTCACCGTCGGCGTCGGCGGCAACCGATCGGGGTTGATGTAGTTGCTGCGGCCGCCGAAGGGGTTGTAGGCGTTCCAGTTGATATCGCAGGCCAGCACCGCGATCGGGGCTTGCGGGACCTTGGGCGCCACCACCCAGGGAAACGAGAAGAACAACCCCGACTTGGTGCGGGCGTGAAAATAGTAGAGACCGGAGCGCTCCGGCGCCGATACCCATTGCTTGTGCGCCGGGCTCGCATAGCCGAACTTGTTCCACTGGACGCCGGTCTGCGAATAGTCGCCGTCGGGGGTGATCTGCACGGTGGCGCGCGGCCCGTGCTCGTCGTGCCAGCCGAGGCGGCGCACCAGCTCCTTCTTCCAGCCATAGCGCCAGAGCTCGAGCTCATAGGCCTCCGGCGAATGCACCCGGAACTCCGATGAATTGCCGTGCTGCACCGCCTTCGGCCAGGCATAGCCGAGAAGGCAATCGGAGAGCAGACGAAACTGGTAGGGCTCGCCGGCTTTCACCGTGATGTCGACGCGCTTGGCGCCGTAGCCGGCTTTGTTGAGCACGACCGTGCAAGGTCCAGGCGCCAGCTCGGCATGGACCGCGCCCGAGGCGCGCGAGCGTGCCGCGATCGATCCCGCGCCGCTCAAGAATTCCAGCTGCACGTCGGGCAAGCCCACGTAGCGCTCGTCGCTGACATAGCCGATCAGCACGAGGGCTACCCTCGGAGCTCGGCCAACCGGTGCCACCACGATATCGCCGTGGCGACGGCGCGCGGCACGTCCTCCTCGAGCATGAACCCATCGCCGACCAGACGCCGCGCGGCTGCCTCGACCGCCTTCGCATAGCCCTCGCGATCGCCGTAGCGCCGCTCGAGAGACTGCCTGGGATCGCCGGTGGTCGCGGTCTCGGTGCGGGTGCGCGGCAAGGGGAGCGTGCTGCCGACATAGGTGTGCATCGCGCCCTGGCTGAATCCGCGCGCCCGCAAGTTCCAGCCGACATAGGTAGCAAGCGGCGCCTCGACCATGGGCACGCGGATGCCGGCGATGTCATTGCCGTCGGCATCGACCGCCGGCACCAGGACCGCGTATTCGCGGCCAGGTGCCGCATCGCGGGGCGGCTCGATGGTGAAGATGCCGGCATCGGCCTCGGCGCCATAGTCCAGGAGCGGCAGCCGGTTGGGCTCGCGGGGGATGCCGACGCCGGGAATGCGCGGAAACTGCGTTCGCCACTCCTCCATCGTCGCCAGCGTCTTCGCCGCCCGGGTGGGAATGCGGCTTGCCGGCGGCGCCACGCCGTCCGTCGCCCAGCGATCGAGCGCATCGAGGAGTGCGCGGAACAGCATCGAGGTGTGCACGATGTTGCTCCAGTTCTGGCAGACCCCACGGCTCGGCTTCTCCAGGAGCGGGTCGGCGAAATGCTGGGAGCTCGCCCAAAGGTAAACCCGGGCCGTGTCCGGCTGCTCGAGGTCGTTGCCTTGGGTGTCGGTGTGCACCAACGAGCCGCGGCGCTGCCAATACTCGGTCCCGGTCTGGGTGTGAACGACGAGGGGATCCGTCTTGGGACGCTTCAGGATCGCGTCGGTCTCTCCGGTCAGATGGTCGGTCGAGCGCGCATAGGAGAAGGGAAAACGATCGGCATAGTTCAGATGGCCTTCGTGCTGCTCGCTCGGGTGGGTGACGGGCTGGGAGAAGCGATGGTTGAGCCGCATGCGGCCGCCGCCGGAAACATGGGGGAAGGCGCCGTCGAACACAGGGCGCCCGGCTGCGTCCTCGTTGAAGCCGCGATAGATGAAATCGCGGATACCCCGGCCGGTCTGGGAGCGGCCCCAGCAATAGGCCTTCGCCATGCGCGCGCCGCTCTCGGCGAGCGGGTTGGCGTTCCCGGCCGTGTCGCGATCGCCATGCTTCAGGAAGGCGATGAGATCGCGCACGACCAGATGCCCGAGGCCGAGCACCAGGGGATCCTTGCCGGCATAGACCAGCTCATAGATCCAGCCCGGCTCGAAACCGCCCGGCAGATAGATGTGGCTGTCGGAGGGAATGACGGCGCTTTCCGTGCCGGCGCCGTCGAGGCCGCCGCCGCGTTCCAATCGCGCGAACCGCCAGCGATCGGGCGGGACCGGGCTCGGCTCGTCCCAGGCATATTGCCGGCGGGAGAGCGTCGCCTGGCTGGTATCGAGCGAGACTGTCGGATGCGAGCGCGTCGAGGCCACGCCGCTCAACGGGAATGAACAGACCCCCGCCTGGTCGGCGATGAATTCGGCGCGGACCGGTCCGGTGAGCGGCCGCTCGCCGTCCCGAGCCACCGGCACGTCCATGACCATGCGCCCGTCGCCCGGCCAGAGATCGCCTTGCCAGGCCGCCCAGACGATGGCGTAGCCACGGCGCATGAGGAACCCATTGCCGGCATCCCCGGGGCTGGCGGGATCGTTGCTGCCTGGCGCGTCGTTGAAGAACTGCAGGGCGCGCTTGTTGCCCCGGTTGCCGTAGTCGAAGAAGATCCGCCGGTTGCCTTTGGCGAGATCGACCGGCTTCAAGATAAAGAGATCGGTCGCCAGCTCGACCAGACCTTGCCGATTCCGGGATGCGCGCTCCAGATCGACGATGCCGCGCTCGGCCCGGCCCTTGGGATCGACCGCCAGATGCGCCCGGCCGACGAGGCGCTCATAGGCGCCGACCAGGCCGAAGGCCGCACCCCCGGCGAACGGCGCGCGTTCGGCCAGGCGAATATCCAGCGTGTTGTCCAAGGGGTCCCTCCCGAACACCGGAGTATGGCCAGTTGCCGCGTCCCGGGCAACGCTCAGCGCTGGCGCAACGCTGGCCAGATGAGCGCGGCGAGGATCGCTAAGAGGAAGCCTTCGCTGGTGGCGACCGAGACGGCGTTGCTGGCGCCGAGCCAGTTTGCCATCAGGCCCACATGCAGCATGCCGAACGGGCCGGCGCCGATGAACATGGTGAGCACGCCCATGACCCGCGAGCGCAGCTCCGCCGGAGTCTGGGTGAAGATGATGGTCGCCTGCATCGCGCCGAAGCCGGCGCTGCCGACGCCACCGACGAGCAGCATGGCGAATGCCAGGGAAAACCACGGGCTGCGGGAAAACAGAAAGGTCGCGAAGAGACACAGCATGGAGCCGATGAGGAAGGTCCGCGCGTAGGGCCAGGCCTCGCGATTGACGGCGATGACGATCGAGCCCAAGAGAGCGCCGGTCCCTTCCGCCGAGGCGAGGAGCCCGATGGCGATGGCGCTCAAGCCCAGCTCGTCGCGGCCGATCGCCGGCACCAGCGAGGAATAGGGAAATCCGAAGAAATTCATCAGCACGGTGATGGCGAGCGTGCCGGCGATCAGCGGCTTGGTGCGGGCATAGCGCAAGCCTTCCAGAACATTGGCCAGCACATTGCGATCGCGGGGCGGACGCGGCGTCTCGGCATGGGTGAGCGAAACCGCCAGAAGGCCGGCCAGCGCGTAGAGCGTGGCGGCGATGAGATAGGCTCCGGCGAGGCCAACCGTCTCAAAGAGGAGGCCGCCCATGATCGGCCCCACCATGCGGGTGCCGTTCGCGGTGGCGGAATCGAGACCCATGGCGGCGCTGATGCGCTCGATGCCGGCGATCTCGCCAAGCATGGTGCGCCGAACCGCCATCTCGCCCGACCAATAGAGCCCGTTCGCGAGCGCCCCCAAGGCGATATGCCAGATGGCGATCCGTCCGGTGAAGGCGAGAAGCGCCAGCACGCCGGCGATCGCGGCCATGCCGAAGAGGCCCGCGATGAGAAGAAGACGGCGATCGGAGCGCTCGGCGAGCGCGCCGGCGAAGGCGCCCAGACACAGCATCGGCAAGGATCTGAGCGCCGTCACCGCGGCGGCGAGGAAGGCCGAGTCGGTGGCATCGAACACGAAGATGCCGACCGCCAGCAGCTCCAGCCAGCGCATGGTGTTGGCGACGCCGCCGACGATCCAGATTCTAAGGAAGCGTCCGTCCTTCAGCAGCGGCACCTGCGCATGGGGCGCGGCAACGCGTTCCGCCGGCGTGGACGCGATAGCGGCTTTGCTCATCGACGAGGACGCGCGAGCCCCCGGATCAGGCCGACCTCCCTAAGACTTTATTCTTCGTTCGGAGCCTTTGTCCGGCTCCGTTGCCGCAAATCAATGACGCGACTGCTCGCTTCTCTCCTCAAGCCCGGAATGCCGTGCCCCGTACCGCCGGCCTTCTGCTCCCTCGATCAGCGGGCGCGCGTCGCCGACCAGCTGGCGGAGCCGAATTGGCCGAGATTGACCGGGCCCGCATGCGTGCCCGAGGTGCCGAGCGTGACCGTGCCGGCGAGCGCATCGCCCCTGACCTCGCCCTCGAAGCGGAAGGAAAGCCGGGTTCCCTCGTAGGGATGCGCGCTGCGGAGCTCGACACGATCGCCGGACACGCTGCCCTCGATCGAGCTCTCGGAATATTGGGTGCGATGGCTGCCGGAGAGCGATTGGCCGTTCTGGCCGAGCTTCACATGATGGGTGGCCTCGCCATTGAGGAACTTGATCCGGATCTCCCAGTCGCCGGCAAGCTGCAGCTTGCTCGGGCTCGCCTTGATGGCATCGGCGGCCTTCGGCGGGGCGGCCAGAACCTCGGCGATCCTGGTTCCCACCGCCTTCGCCTCGCCCGGCTGCAGGCCGAAGGGATCGATCTGGACCGAGGCCTCGGTCGCCTCCATGTCGTCCAGCATGACGCGCGGCTCGCCTTCGAGCAGCGCCTGGCGCAGGCCTACGCCAGCGAGCTTGATCTTCGCCTTGTCCCAGGCCACCACCAAGCGCGGCACGCGCACGACGTCCTGGGGCTCGATCACCTTGGTGGTCACCGCCGGATTGCGCGTGATCAGGGCGGCGATAATGGCGAGATCGTCCCGCCACTTCTTCTCTTCGCCTTGGTGGTCGCGCTCGCCGAACCAGATCTCGACCGCGGTCAAGATGCCGATGACGTCTTCCTTGCTCACCTTCATCGGCCGGCCGAACGCTTGATGCGGCGAGGCATTCGCCCAGGCGGCGCGCACGATATCCTTGTCGCCGAGCAGGAGCCCGGTCGTCTGCGGTCCGCGCAGGAACTTGCCGCCGCTATAGATCACCATGTTGGCGCCGCGGGTGAGCCAGGGGTCCGGCCGCGAGATGTGCTCGGAGGCGGCGTCGACCAGAACCGGGATGCCCCGGGGGCGCGCCAGCTTGACGATCTCCTCCAGCCGCAGGCGGGAGCCGGCTTCGTTGACGCCGAGCACGCAGACCATGGCGACCTTGCCGCCGTCGAACTCCGTCTCCAGGTCCGTGACGTTGTCGACCTCGATGATGCTGGCGCCGACCATGCGGATCGCGTGGTCGTAGGCGAAGCGCTGGCCTTTGGGGATAATGACCCGGTTCTTCATGCCTTCGGTGTTGGGCATCCGCAGCATCTTCTCCGGATCGTTGCCGGCAACGGAGCCGGCGGCCGCCAGGCACACGGCGGCAGCGCTGCCGCAGGTGACCACACCCCACTCGGCGCCGGTGAGCTCCGACAGGCGCTCGCCGGCGTGCTCCATCAGCTCATAAATGTTCACATAGCGCTTGGCGGCCTCGGCCATCGCCGCCTTGACTTCGGGCAGCATCAGGCTGCCGCCATGGATGGTGCGCACGCTGCAGCAATTGATGAACGGCCTGACCCCGAGGCGAAGATAGGGGTCGTCGTTTCTGCGAGAGCCGTTTGCGTCCATCCTCATGTCTCCTGGGCGCACCCGGCGAACGCTCCCTTGAGCGGACCGGTGCGCAACCTCGGGCTAGGCTGAGCCGAGCCGCCGGAATGGCGGCCCGGGGGAGGCTCGAGGAGGGGGTGGGGACCACCCCCTCCTAAAAAACCCCGGCGGAATATAGCGGAGGCGAGCGGGTCATCGCACCTGATTTTCTTCTTGGAAAATCTGCGGCAAATGCGCCGGGTTGGCCAAATCAGCGCTGGCGGGCGAATTCCCGGCCGAAGGCGCGGAGCACCTCGTCCAGCTCGGCCGACCAGAAAGCCCAGTTGTGGTTGCCTTCGGCGCGGGTGAGCCGCGCCGGCACCCCGGCGGCGGCCAGCATGTCGCGGAAGGCTTCGGTATCGGCCGGCGAGAAGGTCTCGGCAGTGCCGATGGCGAGCATGATGCTGGGCCGCTCCGCATCGCCCGCAAGCGTCTTGATCTCGTTCACGGGACTTGCCTGAAGGAACCGCTCGACGCTGAAGGGCTGGCCGAAGGAGCCGCGAAAGACGCGGGCCATGCGTTGCTCGTCGACGGCGAAGCCAGGCTTCACCCGGAGCCACAGCGCCGGGCTGAGCGCTGCCACCGCCGCGTAGCGATGCGGCTGCCGCAAGGCGAAGCGGAGCGCGCCATAGCCGCCCATCGACACGCCGGCGATGGCGCGACCCTGCTGCCGGGCGATCGTCGGCAGCGTGGCGTCGATCATGCCGACAAGATCGCGATCGATGGCGGTGTCGTAGTTCCCCGGACCGCCGACCTCGGCGCTGTCGACATACCAGCTCGTCTTGCCGTCGGGCATGACGATGATGCTGGCCGGCAGCGCCCCCTCGCCGATCAGGCGATCGGCGGTCTCCTGCACCTTGCCCTCAAGTGGCCATACCGAATCATCGTCTCCGACCCCGTGCAGCAGATAGACGACGGGATAGGGCCCGCCCTTGGGATCGAACCCGGGTGGCAGATAGAGGCAATACGCCATCTCCCGGCCCAGGGCCGGGCTCACGAATCTCTGACGCTCGCGGATGACCGAGCCGGTCCCGGCCGCTTGCGCCGCCGCCGGCTGCCCGGAGAAGACGAGCGCCAGCGCCAACAGCAGCGCCGGAAGCCTCTTCGGCATGACGTGTTCGGCGGAGTCGGATTTCATGGGCCGAGAGGCTAGCCTTGGCTCTCGAGCCTGTCAGCAAGGATTGCTGCAAGCTCGATGGCGACGGCTACTCGCCTGCCTCCGCCGGCACGCCCGGCCGAGCCATCGCCGGCGCCGGCGACGCCCCCACCCGCGCCGCCGGGCGCCGCCACGGGGTCGACTTGAACCATGCCACGAGGTAGGCGCCGCCGAGCTGGAGGGCAAGAGCGATGACGTTCACCGAGATTTGCACCGACCAATCATCGCCCAGCTGGTCGAACGCCATGCCGCCCAGATCGGAGAGCACGAGCCCGAACAGGAACATGGCAAGCGCCTGCTGGCCGCAGACCATGACCGGGTTGAAGATCGGATGCTTGAGCCAATGCAGGCGCGGCGCCAGCAGATAGTTCGTGGCATAGGCGAGAGCCAGGAAATGCCCGAAGGCGAATGGATCGAGGAAAGTCTTGTCGGTGTGCGCCGCCACGAAGTCGTGCAGTTGGGTGAGCGGCGCGAATGCCTCGTAGAAGATCTCGAGCTTGACGAGGAGCGAGACGACGAGCACGGCCACGCACGACCAGAAGAGCCAGCGCCTGAGCGGCGGCGGCTTCAGCCAACCGGAGACCAACGTGAATCCGGTGAAGAAGATGAGCTGCCAGGCCAAGGGGTCGAGGAACCAGCCGCGGCCGTCGCTCGGATCGGCGAGGAAGTTCCATTGGCGCCAGTTGGCGAGGAGATAGAGGAGCACCGATCCGGCGGGGGCGAGCCAGGGACGGACGCGCGCCAGCAGCACCGCGACCGGCACCATCGCCAGCACCACCATGTACATCGGCATGATGTCGAGATAGGGCGGCACATAGGACAGAGCGAAGAGCTGCACCAAGGTCATCGCCGGCTCGCTGAAGAAGAGCGGGATATACATGAGCTCGATGTAGTCGGGCCGGGCGAACAGCTCGTTGCCCAGGGCGGCCAGCGCCGCCACCACGAAGAAGACCATCAGATGGGCGAGGTAGAGCTGCCAGCAGCGATAGACGATGCGGGCGGTGCCGAGGAACATGCCGGAGCGCCGGAAGACCCCGCCGAAGGCGATGGCCGCAGCACAGCCGGACATGAACACGAACATGTGAGCGGCGTCGCTGAAGCCGAACTGGGCGGGTATATACGCCTCGACCAGGCTCCAGCGCATATGGGCGTAGAGGATGATGCAGAGCGCGAAGCCGCGAAAGAAATCCAGCCGCGGATCGCGCCCGGCTTTGACCGTCGAGCCCGTCATCGCCACATCCCCCGGGAGCCGCGCCGCCGCGGCCATGGGTAGCTCCGGCGCCCGTTCCAGCCAAGTATTTCCCGCGGCATCACGGTGATTTGAACCCTTCGGTGCCTCATCCGGGCCCGATCATCCTCCGGCTCGGCTGCTTGCGCCAATAGAGCGGCTGAATTGAATCGATAGACGAACGGCACTTCCGTCCTTGGCCTGAGGACCGCATAGTCGCTCCGGGTTCGCCTCGTCCCGGCGCGGCCCAAGGAGACACCGCCATGAACCGTCTGACCAAGCTCGTTCCCTGGCTGCTCGCCGTCTATATCGCCTACATCTTCGTCTGGTACCTGCAATTCAAGTTCACCGGCGGCGAGGGCAGCATCTGGCTCTTTACCGTTCTGACGGACTGGCTCGGCGCCCATGGCTACGAGAAGGTCATGCGCATCGGCACCGGTACGGCCGAGCTCGTCGCCTCCATCCTCGTGCTCATCCCGGCCACGCAAATCATCGGCGCGGCGCTTTCCTGCGGGATCATGGCCGGAGCGATCTTCTTCCATGTGGTCTCGCCCCTGGGCATCGACCCGTATCAAGACGGCGGCGAGCTCTTCAAGGAGGCGGTCACCGTATTCCTTGCCGGCCTCGTCATCCTGGCACTTCGCCGCGAAGAGGTAGTCCGGCTCATCCGCCGGGTGCCGCCGCTGGCCCGGGTCACCGGCCTGGCATAGCCGCTCCTAACCGCGGAGCCTGGCCGAATAGGCACGGACTCGGGCGGCGTTTTGCCCCTGGTCGCCGCCGCCGATGCGGCTGAGAGAGCGGACGTCCACGCGGCTCTTACCGGGTGCCGCCTCGGTGACGCGGATCACCACGTCGTCCTTGAACTCGAACCAGGTCGTGGTCGCGGTCGCCTCGATACGGCCGCTGAGCTTGTCCGCAGCAGCAATCGCCCAACCCATCGCCCGGGCCGCGGCCAGAGCCTGATCGAAGGCCGCCTCAAGCGGCCGGTCGATGAGGATCGGCTGGATGTCGGGATAGGTGCGCCGCTGCAGCGGCGCCACCGCGGGATTGTAGTCCGCCGGGTTGCGGGCACTCGCCTTTCGCTCGGCCAAGAGCGCCTCGAAAGCCGGCGGGCTGTCCGTGTCGGTGGTGATGTCGTGGATGCCGGGGGGCTGCGCGCGCGCCTGCTGAGCCCGCTCGACGAGCAAGACCAGCACTGAGAGCGAGACCAGAGAAGACACCGCGGCGGTGAGAAAGGGCCGCGACCGCCAACCATGGAACCGAGCGAGCCAAAGCGCCACGACGCCGAGGAGGACGCCCAAAGCCGCCGCACCCAGCGCCACGCGGAAACTCACGAACATCGCCGGGATCTGCGGGAAGATTCCCCAGTGCTGGCCGTAGGCCGCCACCGGAACGGCGAGCAGCGCCACCGCCACCGCTAGCCAGGCAACCGTCAGCGCGACCCGCATGGTCTTCGAAATCATTGCGCCCCTCGCGCGGCCCTTACCTCCGATGCCGGAGCACGGGCCGGTTTGGATGACGCCCCCGGCCGCTATCCTAACCGATCGCCCGCTTGAGGCCAGGGGCATGCGGGCATGGGACCCGTGCCTCGGTTAACACCGGCAGACCCTCGCCTGCCCCGGAGCCGGTCATCATGACCGCCTGCCATCGAACCCGCACGACTTCGCGCGGCGAATCGGCCTAGCATGAACCCACGACAGGGCCACGCTTCGGTTGGCGCGGCCGCAATGAAAGACGAGAGGGAGAAGCGGCCATGGCCGAAAGAAAGCTTTACCAAAGCCTGTATGCCCAGGTCTTGACCGCGATCGTCATCGGCATCCTGCTCGGCCACTTCTTTCCCGATTTCGGAACGGCGATGAAACCGTTCGGCGACGGCTTCATCAAGCTCATTCGCATGCTGATCGCCCCCATCATCTTTTGCACGGTGGTGGTGGGCATCGCCGGCATGGAGAACATGAAAGCGGTCGGCCGCACCGGCCTCTTGGCGATCATCTACTTCGAGATCGTGACCACCTTGGCTCTCCTGGTCGGCCTGGTGGTGATCAACCTAGCGCAGCCCGGCGCCGGCATGAACATCGACGCCTCCCGCCTCGATATCAAGAGCATCGCCAGCTATACCAGCGCCGCCAAGGAGCAGGGCGTCGTCGAGTTCCTCTTGAACGTCGTCCCGTCGAGCGTGGTCGACGCCTTCGCCAAGGGCGACATCATTCAGGTGCTCCTGTTCTCGGTCCTGTTCGGCTTTGCCTTGTTCGCCTTCGGCGATCGCGGCAAGCCGGTGCTGGATTTCATCGATCGGGTCTCCCACGTCTTCTTCGGGATCGTGCGGATCATCATGTACGTGGCGCCCTTGGGTGCCTTCGGCGCGATGGCGTTCACCATCGGGCGATATGGCGTCGGCACCCTGCTGTCCTTGGGTGCGCTGATGGCGACGTTCTACGCCACCTGCCTCATCTTCATCTTCGGCGTGCTCGGCCTCATCGCGCGCTGGCACGGCTTCAGCGTCTGGAAGTTCATAAAATATATCAAAGAGGAGCTGTTCATCGTGCTCGGCACGTCGTCATCCGAGACGGTGCTGCCGCGGATGATGGCCAAGCTGGAGAATCTGGGCTGCCGGAAGACGGTGGTGGGATTGGTGATCCCTGCCGGTTATTCCTTCAATCTCGACGGCACGTGCATCTATCTGACCATGGCGGCGGTCTTCATTGCCCAGGCAACCAACACCGAGCTCACGGTTTGGCACCAGCTCACCCTCATGGTGGTGCTGCTGATCACCTCCAAGGGGGCGGCCGGGATCACCGGTAGCGGTTTCATCGTGCTGGCGGCCACCCTGTCGTCCTTGAGCACGGTTCCGGTCGCGGGCCTGACCTTGATCCTCGGCATCGATCGCTTCATGTCGGAAGCCCGCGCCCTCACCAACCTCATCGGCAACGGTATCGCCACCGTGATCGTGGCGAAGTGGACAGGCGCCTTGGACGAGGCGCGGCTCCAACAGCATCTCGAGCATGAGAGCACCCTCGAGGCTGACGAACCGGAACGGGTGATGCCGTAGCGGCAGGGCCGCGCGGGTCCGTCCCCGGGGGCGAGGCCTTTTCTTGCTATGCAATGGGCGGCCGCTCGGCCGCCCAGGGCCGCGCCGCTTCGATCTGGGCGGCCAGCCGGAACAAGGTCGCTTCGTCGCCGAAGCGCGTCGAGATTTGCACGGCAAGCGGCATCCCCGATGCCGTGCGGCCCATCGGCAAGGCCATCGCCGGCTGGCCCGTCAAGTTGAACCAGACCGTATAGGGCGTGAAGCGCCGGATCCGTGCCCAGTACTCCTCGACGTCGTCCATCATCATGTCGAGCCAGCCGAGCTTGACCGGGACGCTGCCCAGCCCGGGCGTCAAGAGCGCGTCCCAGCGCGCATGAAACGCCGCCATCTGCCGACCGAAGCGGTGCGCGGTCTGGGTCGCACGCACATAGTCCGCGGCGCCGACCTTCTCGCCGAGCTCAGCCGTAGCACGGGTGACGGCTTCGACCTCACCTGGCTCCGGGAAGCGTCGCTTGGTCGGATGCGACCACAGATTCACCAGCATGTTGGCCGAGACCAGGGTGAGGAAGGTCGACCAGGCCAAGGCATTGTCGAAGCCGGGATCGACCTCCTCCACGTCATGACCGAGATCGGCTGCGAGCTGCGCTGCCTGCCTGAGCGCCTTTATGCAGTCGGCATCGGCAACCGCCCCGCCCTTGGCGCCGGCGCTGAAGGCGATCCTGAGGCGCCCGGGCGCCAAGCGCGTTTCCGTAAGAAACGGCCGTTCCGGCTCGGTGGCCGCGTAAGGATCGCCCGGCGCCGGTCCGGCGGTCGCATCCAGCAGGGCCGCCGTGTCTCTGACCGAGCGGGTGACGGCATGCTCGGCCACGAGGCCGGCGACCGCCTCGCCTAGATACGGCGCCAGGCTGTTGCGTCCGCGCGTCGGCTTCAATCCGACGAGACCGCAGCAGGCGGCCGGCACCCGGATCGAGCCGAAGCCGTCGGCGCCATGCGCCATCGGCACCATGCGGGCGGCCACGGCGGCGGCGGCCCCGCCGCTGGACCCGCCCGGGGTGCGCTCCGGGTCCCAAGGGTTGCGGGTCGGACCGTAGAGCTGCGGCTCGCAGGTGACGCTGAGGCCCATCTCGCAGGTGTTGGTCTTGCCGAAGATCACCAGTCCAGCCCGCTTCAGCCGCTTAACCAGCACGCCATCCTCAGGGGGAGCCACATCGGCAAAAAACCGGGATCCGCGGGTGGTCCTGACACCTCCCAGCGACCCGTTGAGATCCTTGAGCAAATAGGGAACGCCGCGAAACGGGCCGGCGGGCAGACCCGAGCGGATCGCCTCGCGGCCGTGGTCGTAGAGCGTCATGACCACGGCGTTCAATGCGGGATTGCGCCGCTCGACCCGCTCGATCGCCGCTTCCAGGAGCTCCTCCGGCGAGACCTGGCGACGGGCGACGAGCTCGGCCAAGCCCAGCCCGTCGAGCTCGTCATACTCGGCAAGAGACATGGACGATCCTTCCCGGGCGGCGACGCCGTGGTGCGATTGAGAGCCCGCAGGAACTAGCATACAGTGAGGCCCGCTCATCTTCGCCAGGGGGGCCCCGATGCTTCTCGAACGCTTCCAGCGCTTCGTCGGTTGGGTGCTTTGCGGCGCTTTTCTCGGCTTCTCGAGCATCTCCGCCGCTCTCGCCCAGGACAAGGAGGTGACGATCTGGACCATGGGCGGCGACCAGCCCGGCTGGGTCAAATTCCTGGAGGCCGTCAGCGCCAACTACGAAAAGAGCAACCCCGGCGGCAAGGTGAAGGTCACCTATTACGAGAAGAACGCGCTGGGCGTGGCGCTGCGCACGGCATTGCGCGGAGGCCAGGGGCCGGACCTCATCTACACCGAGCCCGACCAGACGGAATATGCGGAGAACGGCTATCTCAAGCCGCTCGACGACATCGTCAACTGGAACAATATCGAGCCCTGGGCGCGCGGCGCCTGGTCGAGCAACGGGCATGTCTGGGGAGCGCCGCTTTCGGCCTACACCAACGAGGTCTACTATAACAAGGACCTGATGAAGGAGCTGGGCGTCGCCCTGCCGGCGAACGGGCAGGTGAGCCAGGCGGAGTTCATCCAGATCCTCAAGAAGGCGAAGGCTGCGGGCATGGAGCCGATGGTCGTCGGCGCCGGCGACCGGCCGTTCACCGGTGCCTATCTCTCCTTCGAGCCGATGCTCAGGAAGCTCGGCCCCGAGGACTATCAGAAGCTCCTCGATGGCAAGCTGTCCTATGCCGATCCGCGCGTCGTCGCGGTCTTGAAGTTCACCAAGGAGATCGCCGATCTGGGCGTGCTCCCGAAGTCCTTCGCCAGCCTGTCCTTGACCGACTCCTACGCCTATTTCTATCAGCGCCGCGGCCTCATGTTCCCGCAAGGCACCTGGTACTCCCAGCGCGCCTTCGCGCCGCCCGACAAGGGCGGCCAGCCCGATGGGTTCAATATCGGCATCATGAGCTTTCCGGCGATGGACGGCGGCAAGTGCAACAACTGCCGGACGCTCGCCATCGGCGGCGGCTATTCGGTCAACGCCGACACCAAGAAGCTGCCGCTCGCGGTCGCGTTCCTGAAGGAGATGGCGACACCCGACATGGGCACGCTGTGGGTGGTCAACAATAACAGCGTGAGCGGCATCAAGGCCGACACCAGCAAGCTCACCGGCAAATACGCCGCCTATTTCCGGGAGCTGGAGGAGGCGAAGAAGGGCTCCACCTACTTCATCGGCATTCCCCTCAACTTCGTCAGCGGCGGATGCCGCGAGACCTTCGTGCAAGTCATCAATGTCGGGCTTCCTGCGGGCCTCGTCAGCGTGGACGAGACCGTGAAGCGGATGAATGCGGCCTGCTACAAAGGCTAGAAGCAGGGGTCCGGCGCTGCCGCAGCGCCACGCCGGACCCGATTGACGCCTGCTGATGCGGTGGCGTCGCTCCGCTTCTGCCGCTCCCTGGGGGACGATCGCCTGCTTTCTGGCGCCGGCGCTGACCATCTATGTCGCGCTCACGATCTATCCGATCCTCCGCACGATCTATAACAGCTTCCTGCAGATCCGGCCGCGCGGGCGCGAGGCCTTTGTCGGCTGGGAGAACTATGCCGTCCTCTTCGCCGACCCGACCTTCTGGCGCAGCGCCGCGCACACCGTGCTTTGGGCGATCGTGGCGCCGGTCGTCGATGTCGCGGTGGGGCTGTTGTTGGCACTTTGTCTCTACGCCGCGATCCCCTTCAGCCGTTTCTTCCGGGTTGCTTGGTTCGCCCCGGTGCTGATCTCCTACGTCGTCGTCGCGATCATGTGGAGCTGGATCTACAACTTCGATTGGGGCCTGGTGAATTTGGGCTTGGCGGCATTCGGCCTCGAGGATTGGCGGCGGACCTGGCTGGGTGATCCCAATTTCGCGTTGGCGGCGCTCATCGTCGTCGACGTTTGGAAGTGGACCGGCTTCAACATGATCGTCTGCCTGGCCGCCTTGCATGCGCTGCCCAGGGAGGTGATGGAAGCCGCCGAGCTCGACAATTGCGGTTGGATGGCGAAGCTGTACTACGTCGCGGTGCCGATGATCGGATCGACGCTCATCGGCCTCCTGGTCCTGGGCTTCATCGGCAAGATGAAGGTCTTCGACCTCGTCTGGATCATGACGAGAGGCGGACCGCTGTGGTCGACGGAGACCGTGTCGACCTACGTCTACAAGCGTGCCTTCGACTGGAACACCTTCGACCTCGGCTATCCCTCGGCGATCGCCACCGTCTGGTTCGCCGTCATCCTCGCCTGCGTCATCGCCGCGACCGCCTATGGGCGCCGGCGCCCGCAGCTCGAATACTGACATGCCGGCACCTGGCATCGCCGGGCGTGGGGCGCTTACTGTCGCTCTCAGCTTCTATACCGTCTATGCCGTCGGGCCGATGATTTGGTTGGCGATGATGTCGCTGAGGACGACGCAGGAGATCAACCTCGATCACTACGGCCTGCCGCAAGTGCTGCATTGGTGGAAGTTCCAGGCGGCGTGGGTCAATTCCAACTACGGCACCTATTTCTGGAACAGCGTCTGGGTGGTCGTCGCCTCGGTGACGGCAGTCACCCTCATCGGCGCCATGGCGGCGTATTGCCTGGCACGCTACCGGTTTCCAGGGAACCGGGCCGTCCTTCTGGCGATCTTCAGCAGCATTATCCTGCCGCCGCAGATCACCATCATTTCGCTGTTCCAGGTCATGGTTGAGTACCGGCTGTTCAACACTCTCACCGGACTGATCCTCGTCTATATCGGAACCCAACTGCCGCTGACGGTCTACCTGCTGGAGAGCTTCTTCAGCCGAATCCCCCAGGACCTGTTCGACGCGGCGAAGATCGATGGCTGTTCCGATCTCGAGATGTTCCGGCGCATCGGCGTTCCGATCGGCGCGCCTGCGATCGTGACGACGGTCATTCTGAATTTCATTCTGCTATGGAACGAGTTCCTCTACGCGGTCGTGCTGATCACCGATGACGGCAACCGCACGCTGCCGCTCGGCATCCAGAAATTCATCGGCGACCAGTTCTCCGACATCGGCATGGTGGCCACCGGCGCGATGATCTCCATCGTGCCGGTCATTCTCCTCTACTTCGTGTTCTCGGAGAGGATCATCCAGGGCATGACCGCAGGGGCGATCAAGTAGCCGGACCGAAACCCGACCAAGACGGTTTGGGTCTCGAGGCGCGCGTGAATCTCCCCTTGGAGAGAGTCCAGCGCCGGCCTCTGGCCTTACAACCTAGCAATCCCGGAAGTCACGGGTGGGGAATAGACCGGCAAGGAACAAAACCTGAACGACCTCGTAACCCCTTCCAGGATATCGCAGCTCGCCCCTGGCCAAGCGCGTGCCGTCGCGGTGAAATGACCGAGATCGGACAGGGAAATCGCCGAGGCTGCGGCCGCCCTCTTGTGTTGGCTTGAAGTTTATGCGACTTCGCCACAACTTCTTGAGATCGCCGGTGTGCGATGTTCCTCTCCGCACCGGCCCTGGGCATGGGCTGGACGATGGCTGTTGTGCTGCTGATCGAGGACGATCCGCGCTATCGCATGATGATGCGGAGCATGCTCGAGGTCGAAGGCCACATCGTGCGCAGCACGACCAATGGCGAAGAGGGCATCGAGAGCTTCGGCCAAAACCGTCCCGATGTCGTCATCACCGACATGATCATGCCCCGGCGTGACGGCATCGAAACCATCGGCCTGCTGCGACAGCTGGATTCCTCCGTGCCCATCGTCGCGGTATCGGGCGCCAGCGAGGACGTATTGATGGTGGCGCGCACCATCGGCGCGGTCGCGACCTTGGCGAAGCCGTTCAGCGCGCCGGCCCTCTTGAAGGCGGTCGCAGACGCGGTCGGCACACCGTCAATTCAATAGGCTCTTCTTTCCGTTCGACGGGCATTCATCTACGAATCCCCGGTGACGCGACACCCCATGTTCCTGATACGGGGAGGCGCGGCCGGCCATGGCCGCATGGTTGACGCTGCAAGAAGCCGAGGCTAGTTCTTCCTCAGCCGTTGTCCGCCCAGGGCTCGCGCGACCGTCATGGGGTATGGCGTCGAGAGTGCCCAAGAGCCGGTCCGACGGCGGGGAGCGCTCATGGCGAGTCTGGTCTTGCGGCAGGTTTCCAAGGCGTTTGGACCGCATGAGGTGATCCACGGCGTCGATCTCGAGGTCGCCAACGGCGAGCTCGTGGTATTCGTCGGGCCATCCGGCTGCGGCAAGTCGACGTTGCTGCGCATCATCGCCGGGCTTACCGATGCCACATCGGGCGACGTCCTGCTCGACGGCACCCGCGTCAATGCCACCTCCGCGGCCGATCGCGGCTTGGCGATGGTGTTCCAGTCCTATGCGCTCTATCCGCACATGTCGGTGAAGCAGAACCTCTCCTTCGGCCTGGAGAATCTGAAGGTGCCGAAGACGGAGCGGGAGCGGCGCATCGCCGAGGCGGCGCACCTGCTGCAGATCGATTCGCTGCTGGGCCGCACGCCCAGACAGCTTTCCGGCGGCCAGCGCCAGCGCGTCGCCATCGGCCGCGCCATCGTACGCGAGCCGCGCATCTTTCTCTTCGACGAGCCGCTCTCCAATCTCGACGCCGAGCTCAGGGTGCAGATGCGCGTCGAGATCGCCGGTCTGCATGCGCGCCTGAATGCAACGATGATCTATGTGACCCACGATCAGGTGGAGGCGATGACGCTCGCCAGCAAGATCGTCGTGCTGCGCGCGGGGCGCGTCGAGCAGGTTGGCGCGCCGCTCGAGCTCTACAATCGCCCCGCCAACAAATTCGTCGCCGGCTTCATCGGCTCGCCGCGCATGAACCTCTTGGAGGGGCACGCGACCGCGCTATCGGAAGCCGGGGTGACCGTCGCCGTGCCCGGCTTGGCGCCGATGTTCCTGCCCTTCATGGCGGCAGGGCTTGCGCCAGGCGAGCCGCTCGTTCTCGGCATCAGGCCGGAGCATGTCGCCGAGATACAGGACGGCGACGGCGCCTGTACGCCGGTGGTCGATCTCTCCGAGCAGCTCGGCGGCCAGAGCCATGTCCACGTGACGCTGCCGGCCGGACAAAAGCTGACGCTGCATCGCCAAGGGCAGACCGAGCTGCGTCGCGGCGAGCGGCTCGCCATCGCGTTTCCGCCGGGGCTCTGTCATTTGTTTCGAAGGAGCGACGAACGCGCTCTGATGCGGTGCCCGTGAACGAACCCACGGCACGACCTCGCGCGGCGGCCGCTATCGGCGTAGGTTGGCGCCAAGGGAAAGCTACGGCATCGAATTCTTCAAACGGGAGGACGACAATGAGAACGACGTGGCGAAACCCGATCCTGGCTGCCATCGGCCTCATCGCGCTCATGGTGCCGGCGTCGGCATACGCCCAGGTCGAGCTGCGCCTGACCTGGTACTCCGACGGCGGCGAAGGCGATGTGATGCGGGACCTGCTCAATCGCTTCGAGCAGAAGAACGCCGACGTGAAGGTGATCATGGACGTCGTCGCCTTCCGCGCCATCAACGAAAACCTGCCGGTCATGGTGCAGTCGGGGCAAGGCCCGGACATGGCGCGCGTCGTCGATCTCGGAGGACTCTCCAAATTCTATCTCGACCTCACGCCACATCTGCCGGATCCGGCTTATTGGCATGCGAATTTCGAGCCGTTTCTAGCCTGGATGCGGCGTCCGGGAGACGCAGCGGGCATCAGCGGCGTGATGACGCAGCTTACCGTCACCGGCGGCTTCATCAACAAGACCTTGTTCGACCAAGCCAAGATCCCCGTCCCCGGCGCCACCGCAAGCTGGGAGGATTGGGCCAAGGCGGCCAGCGCGGTCGCGAAGGCGGCCAAGATCCCGATGGCGCTCGCCATGGATCGTTCGGGCCACCGGTTCGCCCCGCTCGCCATCGACCAGGGGGCGAAGTATTTCGATGCCCAGGGCAATCCGGCGATCGCCGATGCCGGCTTTCGCAAGGCGGCCGAGATGCTGGTCGACTGGCACAAGCAAGGGATCATGCCGAAGGAGATTTGGGCTGGTGCCTCGGGGACCGCCTACAAGGGAGCGAACGAGGAATTCGCCAACAGCCAGCTCGCCTACTATTACAGCGGCAATTGGCAGATCGGCCAATTCGCCAAGCAGATCGGCGACACCTTCGACTGGACCGTGGTGCCGGAGCCCTGCGGACCGGCGGCGTGCACGGGCATGCCGGGGGGTGCCGCCCTGGTGGCGTTCGCTGGGACCAAGCACCCCAAGGAGGTCGCCCGCGTGATGGACTATTTCGCGAGCGAGGCGGTGCTGAAGGAATTTTCCGAGCGCTCGCTGTTCATCCCGGCGCATCTCGGACTGGCGAAGAAACCGCTCGAGTTCCGCACGGATTCGCGCCCCGCGCGTGACGCGCTCAACGCCTACGCCCAGCAGGTGGCCAAGATCGACAAGGTGGCCTTCCAGTATCAGGGCTATGCGAACAACCGGCTGATGTTCAATGCCACCGTGACCCGCCTCACCCAAGCCATCACCGGCGAGCTGACCTTGGATCAGGCCCTCCAGCGGATCGAGGCCGACGTGGCCGAGGGCCTGAAAGAAAAGGCAAAATGAATCCGGGCGGGGTGGACCTAAACCGCCCCAGAGAAGGTGCCGCAGCGGCCGCTCTGAGCGCGGTCTATGGCGGGCTCATGCGGGCGGTCGAGCCGCCGATCAACCGTCTGCAGCGGGCGATCGGCGCCGCGCGCATGCCTTATTTCTTCATCGCGCCCAATCTCGCGATCTTCGGCATCTTTGTCATCACGCCTATGCTGCTCAACATCTGGTACGGGTTCACCGGCGGCACCAGCATCGAGCTGGCGAGCCGCCCTTTCGTCGGCGGCGAGAATTTCGCGAGCCTGCTCCGATGCGCCGACTATCTCGATCCTGCCAGCTGCGAGCGCGATCGATTTTGGCGAGGCCTCTACAACACCGGCTTCTTCGTTGCCCTGCAGGTCTCGCTGATGGTGCTCTTGTCGCTGGCGACGGCACTCGTGCTGAATCGCCGGATCATCGGGCGCGGCTTCTTCCGGGCCGTCTACTTCTACCCGGTCTTGCTGTCGCCGGTGGTCGTGGCGCTCATTTGGAAGTGGGTGCTGCAGCGCTCGGGCGCGCTCAATGCCGGCCTCGAAGCCGTCGGCACCACGCCGGTGCAATGGCTGCTCGAGCCTGGATGGGCACGCTTCTGGGCGATCTTCGTCAGCATTTGGGCGCATATGGGCTTCTACACCTTGATCCTGCTCGCCGGTCTGCAGTCGATCCCGGCGGAACTGTACGAGGCCGCCCAAATGGACGGCACGCCTGGGTGGCGCGTGTTCTGGCGCATCACGCTGCCCTTGCTGATGCCCACCATGCTGGTCGTGCTCGTGCTGGGCTTGATCCGCGCCGTGCAGGTCTTCGACGAGGTCTACGTGCTCACCGGCGGCGGCCCCGGCTCGGCAACGCTGTTCATGGTGCAGTTCATCTATGAGACCGGCTTCTCGAACCAGCTGCATATCCTGGGCCTGGCTGCTGCGGCATCCATGATCCTCGGGCTGACGCTCCTGGTGCTGACGCTCCTCCAGCTTCGCCTCGGCCAAGGGACCCCCGCCTGATGCGGCCGCTTCTCGCCTTCCTTGCTCGCACCCGCGATGGGCGTCGGGTCGGCTGGGTCGACGCCTTTTCCTATCTCTACCTGGCGCTGGGCGTGTTCTTGATGTTCGGGCCGGTCGCCTGGCTCGTCCTCTCCTCGTTCAAATCCCAGGCGGACCTCGTCCGCTTTCCCCCGAGCCTGCTGCCGCACGCGCAAGAGACCGTGACCCTGGCCGGGTTCGACCAGAAGCTGCCGCTGTTTCGCGTGACGCTGCCGGATGGATCGGAGAAGACCATGGCGCAGCTGCGCCGGATCGGATTGCGGGCAGAGATGGTCGATCCGGAGAACCCGAAGGACATCGTCAGGGTCGACATCGACCAGCGCCGGGAGATCAGCCGGCTGCATTTCGAGATCGACAACTATCTGACGCCGCTCGAGCGGTTCAATTTCCTCACATACTTCAAGAACAGCGTCGTGGTGACCGTGGTTGCCACCTTGCTCACGCTCCTCGTCAACTCGATGGCGGCGTTCGCCTTGTCGAAATACCGGTTCCGCGGGGCGAAGACATTCTTCGTCGTCATGATCGGGACGCTGATGATCCCGATCACCGTGGTCCTGGTCCCGGTCTACCTGGTGGTCGCCAAGCTCGGCCTCATCAACAATCTGTGGGGCGTGATATTGCCGGGAGCGGCAACGCCGACCGGCGTCTTCCTGCTGCGCCAGTACATGCTGACGATTCCCGACGAGCTCATCGAGGCGGCAAGGATGGATGCGGCCAGCGAATGGCGCATCTATTGGCGCATCATGCTGCCCTTGAGCGCTCCAGCACTGGCGGTGCTGGCGATCTTCTCCGTCGTTTGGCGCTGGAACGACTTCCTTTGGCCGCTGGTCGTGCTCAGCCGCAGCGAGGTCTTCACGCTGCAGGTGGGGCTCAATGCCTTCCAGGGAGAGCTGAACACGCAATGGCACTATCTGCTCGCCATGACCGTCGTGACGTTGTTGCCGATCACCGCGGTGTTCGCGTTCCTGCAGCGTTACATCACGACCGGGATCGCCGCCACCGGGATGAAATAGGCGCAAGGCCGTGACGAACACGGCCAGGAGCTTCGATCCGAGCCGGTGGACGGCCGCCCGCGTCCAGGCGCCGATCGAGACTTCCGGGACGAGCCTGGGTTTCGGCACCAATCTCGGCCCGCTCGACGTGGCGGCGCACGCTCCGGGAGTGCTCAGGCTCCGCATCGGTGCCGCGGGCGGAGCCGATTACGGGCTCCTCGCTCGGGAGGAGTCTTCGGGGGTGGACTTTGGGCGGGGGTGGGGACGCCCCCCTCCCCAACCCTCCCCCGGATCGATCCGCCTGGAGACGGAAGCCGGATCCTGGCGCATGACGGCCGGCGATCTTCGGCTCACCCTCGAAGCCGATCCCTTGCGGTTCACGCTCGCCCGCGGCGATGCGTTCCTGGTCGAGAGCATCACCGACCGGCATTTTCGCGGGCAGACGCGTCTGCCGGCATTGGCAAGGTCCGATGCTGGCTGGCTCTTGAGCCTGGCGCTCCGCACCGGCGAGCCGATCTATGGGCTTGGCGAGAAGTTCGGGCCGCTCGACCGCCGCGGCCAGCTCCTGGTCTCGCGCAACGAGGATGCGCTCGGCGTCAACACCGAACACTCTTACAAGAACATCCCCTTCGCCTGGTCGCCCAGCGGCTGGGGAGTCTTCGTCAACACCCCGGCCAAGGTCACGCATGGGATCGGGCATGGGCCGTGGTCGCACCGGAGCTACGCGCTCCTCGTCGAGGAGCCGCTCCTCGACCTGTTCCTGATCAGCGGCTCCAGCCCGGCGGAGATTCTGGATCGCTTCACGCAATTGACCGGCCGGCCGGTGGTGCCGCCACGCTGGAGCCTCGGCATCTGGGCGTCCCGCGCCTACTACCGCACCGCCGATGAAGCGCTCGAAGCGGCACGCACGCTGCGCCAACGGCGCTTTCCTTGCGAGGTTCTCACCCTCGATGGCCGCGCCTGGCAGGAAACCAACACTCGCTTTCTCTTCGAGTGGGATGCCGCGCGCTACCCCGATCCCAAGGCCGTCATTGCCGGCATCAAAGCGCTCGGGTTCCGGGTCTGCTGCTGGGAATACCCTTGCGTCTCGGTGCATAATCCGCGCTTCGCGGAGCTGGCGGAGAAGGGCTACTTCCTCAAGGACGAGACCGGGGCGCCCTATCGCTACGAATGGGACCCGGGGCCGTTCGGCTCGGTGTTGACGCCGCTGCCGCCGAGCGGCCTCATCGATTTCACCAATCCGGAAGCCTATGCCTTCTGGCGCGACGCGCATCGTCCGTTGTTCGAGGCCGGCGTCGACGTCATGAAGTCCGATTTCGGCGAGCAGATCCCCGACGGCGTGGTGGCCGCCAATGGCGACCGCGGGCCCCGTCTGCACAACGTCTACCCGCTCATCTACAACCGCTGCGTCTTCGAGGCGACCGAACGGTACGGCAGCGGCGCGCCGGTCGTCTGGGGACGCTCCGGCTGGACTGGCAGCCAACGCTATCCCGTGCAATGGGGGGGCGACCCGCAGTCCGATTGGGAGGGAATGGCGGCGAGCCTGCGCGGCGCGCTTGGCTGGGGCATGAGCGGGGTTCCTTGCTATGCGACCGACATCGGCGGCTTCTACGGCCCACAGCCCGACGCCGAGCTGTATCTGCGCTGGGTCGAGGTCGGGGTCTTCGCCTCGCATTTCCGCTTTCACGGCGTGGGTGCCCGCGAGCCTTGGGCCTTCGGCGAGGCAGCGGCCGCGATCGCCCGGCGCTGGTTCGAGTTCCGCTATCGGCTGATCCCCTATCTCGAGGCCTGCCTCATCGAGGCAGCCGACACCGGCTTGCCGGTCATGCGGGCGATGCCGCTTGCCTTCCCGGACGATCCCGCTTCCTGGCGCTTCGAGCTGCAGTTCCTCTGCGGCCCGAGCCTGCTGGTGGTGCCGGTCGTCGAGCCGGGCGGGCGGGTGAGCGCCTATTTGCCCGCCGGAACCTGGCATGCGCTGTGGAGCGGCGAGAGCATCCAAGGCGGCCGGGCGGTCGCCTTGGAGGTACCGCTCGATCACATCCCGGTCTTCGGGCGCGAGGGCCACCTGTTGCCGCTGGGCCCCGTCGTCCAGCACACGGGCGAGCTGCCGCAGCCGAGCCCGATCACCGAGCTATGGGCGTTCGGCCGCCCGCAGCCACGCCGCGGCGCCGGCGGCCTGGCTCTGGAAGAGGATGGCCGCAGCGTCCGCATTGCCGGACTCGCCGCCGGGGCGACGGTCCGCTCTTGGGCCGAAGCGAATGCGGTCGTTTCGAACGGTGTGGCGACCTTCGCCGGATAGCCGCTACTTCCTCGCCAGGAAGGCCCTCGTCATCGTGTCGTAGAAGCTGTAGAGCGCATCGCCCGCAATCGCGCCGGCGGCGAAGACCTCCATGTCGGATTGGCGCGCCCCGCTCGTCGCCCGCGTCCAAATGGTGCGCAAGGCGACACCCACCAGCACCGCCCAGCCGGCGGTCGGGTTGAGCAAGAGGAGGCCGGTGGCGAACAGCACGCCCAGCTGCCGCTTGGGTCCGCCCAGGAACTGCACGATCGCCCCCGGGATCGCCCAGATCGCCAGCTGCTGCGCCACCTCCCAGGAAGCGCCGGCCTTGATGGTCGCCACATAGACCCGGTCGACCGGGGCCACCTTGTTGGCGGCGAAATATCCCTGGTAGGAAATGAACACCACGATGCCGGCGATGACGAAGGCGAACATGGCGGCATAGAGCTGCTGGCGTCGCCCTTCCCGCTCGAAGGCGGGATCGGTGCCATAGCCGCGCAGCATGTGGCCGGCCTTGAGGTCATAGCCCATGTCGGCGAAGGCGGGGCCGGTCGCGGCCGAGAAGCCGACGAGGAGGCAGAGTGCGGGTGCCGGGAAACCGATCAGCATGCCGATCACCAAGGTAATGAGCGCCACGGCGAAAGCCGGGAACCAGCCCGCATGCATCGCCGCCAAGCCGACGATGAGCTCATGGGTCAAGGCGGCAAAGGCCGCGTAGACGATGAACAGCACCAGCATGCCGAAGGACATCTCCGAGATCATGCCGCCCAAAAGCGCGATGATGACCGCGATGAGGACGTAGGCGCCGCTGCCGAATGCGATGGTGCGGCGCACCTCCTCGGCGCTGGTGCCGGTGCGGCTGGAGGCGGGCTTGGCGGAGTCCCGCTGCAGCATCAGCATCACCACCTGGATGAGGGCCACCAGCCCGGCGCCGACCATGACGCCGTGGGGAATGTAGGCCTTCATGAGATCGCCCCCCGGCGCCAGCCAAGGGAGCAGCGTGGAAGAATAGCCGCGGGTCAAGAGGCCGATGCCGAACATGGTGAGCGCCCAGATGTTGCCGATGAAGGCGACACCGAAGGCGGACATCGGGATGGCGAAGATCGATCCTAGAATTCCCACGCCGATGCCGCCCAGGAGCACCAGGCCCTTGCGCCCGCCCTCATCGCCGGCGCGGATCGCTTCGGCGGCCGCCACACCGGGCGGCCAGGCGCCCTCGGCCGGGAAGACCTCGCTGTCGAACATGCGGTAGAGCATGTAGCCGTCGAGCAGCATCGCCAGAAACACGCCGAGCAGCATGGGACCCACCAGATCCATCCGGCCCAGCACGAAGGGGATGCCGACCGGCAGCAGGAGCGCGTTGCCGGCGCCGAAGGTGGCCGCCGAGATGGCGCTCTGCGCCAGGTTCTGCACATGGATCGACTTGTAGCGCCTGAGCAGCGCCAGCGGCACCCGTGCCAGCGCCATGCCGGCGAGCGCGCCGATCAGCGAGGTGTTGGTGGTGATGCCGAGCGTGGTGATGAGCTCGGTGCCGATGATGGCGCCCACGACGCACAAGGGCGCGATCAGCGCCAGGCTTTCGAAGCTGAAGAAGCGCGGATGCTCTGCGCCGGTCGACTGTTGCATGGGGCCCCCCATGGATATTGCCGCGGTCGGCGACCGGGTCCTTCGAGGTTAGCTCATTCCGCCGCGCTCGCGGAAGCCTGCCCGCCATAGTCCTTGAGCGCGGAGGCCGGCGAGACGTAGCCGTCGGCCACGTCGTCCTCGAGCCGGGCGCGGTCGCGCTCGGCCGGCGGGCCATAGCCCGAGCCGCCGGCCAGCTGCACCTCGACGATACGATCGGCCGTGGTGAGCGTCACCAGCTCGCCGGTGCCGCAGTCATGCACCAGCGTGCCGTCGCGGTCGAGCACGAGCCCGTGCACGCTGCCGCCCGGCTTGCCCTCGAACAGACCTTCGGTTGCCACCCCAACGCCTTCGGGATAGATCGAGAACAGGGTCGGCAGGCCATCATCGAAGAGCTTCCTAAGACGCGTGCGAACGCCGAGCCCGCCCCGCAACCGGCCGGGACCGCCGGAATCGGCCACCAAAGTCTTCTCCAAGACCAAGACCGGAGCCCGCGTCTCCATGAGCTCGATCGAGGTATTGGCCGCCGAGGTCGGATAAAGCAGCGCCGACTTGCCGTCGCTCTGCTGGGAGCCGCCCTGCCCGCCGCCCATGAAATAATGGTCGGAATAGATCCGGCCTGCCTCGTCGCGGCCGTAGATGCTGATGGCATGCGGCAGCCCGGTGGCGGCCTGCACCTGGCCCGGTGCGGCTTGGGCGAGTGCTCTGAAGATGTTGGGCGCGATATACCAGCCGGTGCGCGTCCTGAGATTGACCGCGACCGGCTTCGAGGCGTTCAGGACCGATCCCGCCGGCGCCTTGACGGTGAACGGCCGATAGCAGCCGGCATTGCTGCGGATCTGCGGCGTGAGAATGCATTTCAAGGGGTAGGTCGAGTGCGCCGCCGTATAGGTAAAGGTGCAGTTGAGACCGCCCTGCGCCAGCTCGGCCGGGGCGCCGGCGAAATCCACCTCGATCGCGTCGCCCTTCACCGTCACCTTGACCGGATAGCGGAGCTTGGTGCCGAGCGGATTGTTCCAGACCTCCGAGCGGTATTCGCCGTCCGGCAGGCGCCTGATCGCATCGCGCACCGCGCGCTCGGCGCGGTCGTGCACGACGGAAGCGAGCGCTCTCAGATCGTGCATGCCATAGTCGTCCATGAAGGCGACGAGCCGGTCGGCGCCGAGCTGGTTGGCGGCGACGAAGGAGTGGATGTCGCCCAGCACCTCCTCGGGCTTGCGCACATTCTCGGCCAAGAGCGTCAGCAGATCCTCGTTCGGCACGCCTTCGCGGCAGAGCTTCATCGGCGGGATCTGGAAGCCCTCGTCGTAGATCTCGCGGGCGCGGAGCGAATCCTTGGTGCCGCCGATGTCGCCGACATGGCCCACGGTCGCGGTCAGCGCCACCAGGCGGCCGGCGCGGAAGACCGGCGTCACCACCGCGATGTCGAAAAGATGCCCGGCGCAGAGCCAGGGATCGTTGGTGATGAGCACGTCGCCGGGCTTGAGCGTGTCGGGCGGGAACTTCTTGATGAGCGCCTTCACCGCGATCGGCAGGGTCAGGTTGAAGACCGGCATGGCCCTAGGCGAATGGGCCAGGCTCTCGCCGTCGGGATCCAAGAGGTCGGTGGCGAAATCCTGCGCCTCGGAAATGATGAGGGAGAAGGCCGTTCGCACGATGGTGTGCCACATCTCCTCGACCACGGTGACCAGGCGCGCCCACATGATCTCGAGGGAGACGGAATCGGACTCGATCAGGCCGCGCGCCTCGTCAAGCGGCGTCATGGGCGTGATGCGGGCGGCCGCGGCCGGTGCGACCGCGATCTCGATGCGGAGGGTTCCCGCGGCATCGACCATCAGCCGATCGCCGGGGGCGAGGATGGTGGTGGCCTCGCGTTCCTCGATGATGGCGGGGCCGAGGATCGCGGTACCCGCCGGCAGCGCATAGCGATCGTAGACCGGAGTCAGGACGAAGCCCCCCTCGCCCTGGGCTGGGCCGAAATAGGCGCGCCGCTTGCCCTTCAAGGCCTGCCCCGAGGACCGGGCATCGGCCTCGGCCAAGCTCAAGGCCGGCAGCGGGCCGCGGCAGCGGACCCGGAGCGAGACCACCTGCACCGCGACCCCCTCATAGACCGAGGTGTAGCGGTGGGCGTAGGCGGTGGCGAAGGCGGCACGGATCGCCGGCAGCGCCGCCGCACCGATCCGGCCGGAAGGGAGATCGACGTTGATCTCATGGATCTGCCCCATGAGGCGCATATCGGCCGAGCGCTCGGTCACGATGTCGCCAGCGGCAACGCCGGCGGCGGTCAGCCTTGCTTCGGTCTCGCGCTCGAGCTCGCCCAAGACCGCATCCATGCGGAGGGCGGCGCCGGGATCATCGAGGCGGAGAGGATGGCTCCGCACCTGCTCGAAGGACAAGGGAGCGGCGAGGAAGCCCAAGGCCGAGGCGGCACCGGAAGCCGGCGGGATCAAGACCTCGCGCACCCCCAGAATGCGCGCCACGCCCGCCGCGTGCGCGGGGCCGGCGCCGCCGAATCCGACCATGGCATAGCGCCTGGGATCCTTGCCCTTCTCCACGATGTGGATGCGCGCGGCGGCCGCCATGCTCTCGGTCACCAGGCGATGGATGCCCCAGGCGGTCTCCACGGCCGACAGGCCGAGCTTGGCGCCGATGCCGGCGAGCGCCCGTTCCGCGGCTTGGCGGTCGAGGGCCATGCGCCCGCCCAGGAAAAATCCGGGATCGTAATATCCCAGCAGGAGATTGGCGTCGGTCACCGTGGGCTCGCTGCCGCCGCGGCCATAGCAGGCGGGCCCGGGATCCGCACCGGCGGAGTGCGGACCGACGCGCAGGAGCCCGAGCTCGTCGAGGGCGGCGACCGAGCCGCCGCCGGCACCGATCTCGATCATGTCGATGACCGGCGCCTTGATCGGCAGGCCGGAGCCCTTCTTGAAGCGATGGACGCGGGCCGCTTCCATCTCGGCCGCGGTGGCGGCATGGCCGTTTTCGATCAGGCACGCCTTGGCGGTGGTGCCGCCCATGTCGAAGCTGATCACGTCCGCCTTGCCGGCGACCCGGCCGAAGAACGCCGTGGCCAGCGCGCCGCCGGCGGGACCGGACTCCAACAGCCGGATCGGAAAGGCCCGTGCCGTCTCCGGCGAGACCAGGCCGCCGGCGGAGTGCATGAGATAGAGCGCGCCGCGGAAGCCCCGCTGCCACAGCTCGCGCTCCATGCGCCGGACATAACGGTCCATCAGCGGCTGCACGAAGGCGTTGGCGCAGGTGGTGGTTATGCGCTGGTACTCCCAGAGCTCGGCCACCACGTCGGAGGAGAGCGAGACCGCAACCTGGGGAAAGTGCTGGCGGATCGCGGCACCGGCTTCGCGCTCATGCGCCGGGTTGCGATAGGAATGGAGGAAGCAGACGGCGATCGCCTCGACGCCGGAGGCGACGAGCTGGCGGGCGGCGGCGACCACCTTGTCCGGGTCGAGCGCCACCACGACATTGCCGTCGCGGTCCATGCGCTCGGGCACCTCCAGGCGATGCCGGCGCCTGACCAAGGGCTCGGGATATTGCAGGAAGAGATCGTAGATGTCGTAGCGCTGCTCGGTCCCCATCTCCAGGATGTCGCGGAAGCCTTGGGTGGTGATGAGCCCGAGCTTGGCGCCTTGGCGCTCGATGAGCGCGTTGGTGACGAGCGTGGTGCCATGCACGATGTCGCCCACATCGGCCAAGGCCACGTCCGCGGCCGAAAGGAGCTGACCCAGACCATCGAGCGCGCCGATGGAGGGATCTTCCGGCGTGGTCAGGCATTTGTAGAGCCGGATGTCGTTCCGCTCGCGGTCGAGCAGGATGAAATCGGTGAAGGTGCCGCCGATGTCGAAACCGATGCGCCAGCGCGCTGCCATGAAGCTGTCCTTAAGACCGGTCGATTAGGGCCAGCTTAGCATCCGCCGCGGCAATCGCCATCGCCCCGAGGAGATCGGCAGGGGAAGCTATTCACCGAAGTTAATCAGTCACTTGGGCCGGTTGCGGCAGAGGGGTTTGAGCGCCCAACCAAGGAACTATGCTTCCTCCGCTCCACCACTGAGCTACGCTACCTTACGTCGCAGCTCCTTGAAGAGGCCACGCATGTCGAAGAAATTCCAATTGTCGCTAGCACCCCAAGAGCTTTGGCAGGCGATCAACCCCTGGACCTTCTATCAGCAGGGTGCGCAGTTCGGCTTCGTCAATATCAACCTGGGACAAACGCCACATCCCGAGGTGGAGCAAGCCGTCCTCGACGAGGTGGGGAGCTATGGACGGCAACTCGGTCACATGGGAGACGCGCTCGAAGTGCTGCTGGCCCATATCAAGCTCGCCAACCTTAGCAAGGCGGAGAAGGATGCTTTGGCTGTCCTCCGTGGTGAGCTTGCCGCCATACGACAAGTGAAAGCCGGTGCCCGCATCAACCCCTCGGGCGAGCGTGAAAATCAGCGCCCTTAGCCCACGCTCGTAATGCGCCGGCTGAACGTCTGGAACACGTCGAAGCCAGAAATGGCGACGCCTCAATCGGGCGAGAGAGGACTACCGGCAATGGCAAGACGAGCAGCAAAACCGGCCGAAACAATCTCGGTGACCCGGAGCAGCGGCAATGTCTTCGCCGACATGGGCGTCGTCGAGCCCGAGGAAGAACTGGCGAAGGCGCAGCGCGCCAGCCACATTCGACAAGCGATCCTCCGTCGTCGACTAACCCAGGTTCGCGCCGCGGAACTCATGGGGTTGGACCAGCCCAAGGTTCCGCCCTCATCAATGGCCGCCTCGGTGGATTTTCCAGCGACAGATTGATGCGGCTGCTGACCGCCCTTGGCCAGGACGTGGAAATCGTCGTCAAGACGAAACCCCGCGGCCGCGAGCGAGGGCAGATCCGGGTCGTGGAATCCGCTTGAGGCCGTGCGGCGCGGACGGAGCTTCGATCCGTCGCTCTCCGTCGGATATTGAAGCTCCTGATCGTATTGACGAATTGCCACCCTTGAGACCGGGTGCGGCGGAGAGATTGGTGCAATACCCTAATCGCCGCCCTGCGTGCCTATCGATCTATGGATGCACCGTAGCGGCGGGGCGATTTGAGCAATACGAACAATCGCTGCCGAGCGTGGTCATCGATCTCTAGGCGGGGCACCGATCAGCGGCCGGAATCATCACCTTAGTCCGATCGCCGCCATGCCAGCCGAGGCCGGCCTCGTCCGTCGGACGGTGCGCCCGTCCGGACGATCTTGATCCGCAGACGCGCCCTCCACATCTCATCGAGCGCCGCTAAGTGCCAGACATTGGGAATGAGCTGACACTAAAACCTCGGCCTTTCGGACCTACTCAAGCAAGCACGACGAACCGCTACGCTCGCGTGGAAATTAATCCGGCATTGGCGGTGGTCGATCGCATCGGATCGGTCGTGGCTAGCGCGATGAGTCTGTCAGCTTGTGCATCGGCACACCAAACTAACCCTCGAGAATCTTCGCCGATCAATAACTTGCCGCGCCGATCAGCGTCGAGACCCCATACGCCGTTTCACAGTCATTCCTTTCGTATCTGTCCGGTAGCTGGTCTATCCGACTTGCCGAGACAGATGTCAGAGGGCTCATCGTTCTTCCTCCAACTTGTACGCTGGTAACGTCGTGAGCCGTTTGTCCTCGACGGGGCCACCCACCGTGAAGTGGTAGAAGCTCTGCCAGTCGCGCGAAGAGATGCCGAACACCTCGTGAACGGGGTCATCGAAATAGCAGCCGATCCCGGTAGAACGAATGCACGCCTCTTCAGCTTCGAGATACAGTACCTGGCCTACGAGACCGGCCTCCCAGAAGAGATTTCGATAGAACGCAGCGCCGTAGGTAACCAAGCTGTCCATGAAGTCGGCGATCATCCCTAGGCTGAAGGCCCCATCTCCCGCGATGTCCTGACCGCAGGAGACGCTCGCAGCCAGAGCGCGGCAGTCCCCTTCTTTGAGCAGGTACAGCGGGAGCCCACGCGGGCACGACGGAGGGCGCCGCCACAGGAACTCGCTCCCCATCGCTTGCCGGAGTGGCTCGACCTTCTCCGGATCGCGAGCAAGCGCGTAGAGACCAGGAGAAAGGTCGTTCACGCGGTGCACGAAGAGGCCCAGGTGGATGCGCGGGCGCCAGGGAATAGCGTCCCACGGCACGGATCGCCCGTCTCGGATGGGCACGAGACGAGCGAGCATCCGGAAGAACGTCGCCGCGGAAATGGCGGTGGATGCGTCCATGCTCACGGCACTCCTGCGCCCCAGGATGACTCTCTCGGCGGTGGCCGCGCCAGACCGCACTGGAGCCATGAAACACTCGCCCTCCGAAGGAAACCCCGAGAACTCTTCGTCGATCGAGTTTGCTTCCCGCGAGGCGGCCAGAGCGACCAGGTCGATTACCGGCCAATCGACGCTGTGCTCGGGACTGAGAGCGTTGGCCGTGCCATACCACCGGGAAGCCGCCAGTTCACGTAGGGTTTCTTCTGGTGGACGCAGGCCCCGGGACGTGGCTCCATTTCCCGGTACGACGAGCGCCAGGAGTTCGGGATGCTCTCGTTCCACACCGACATAGTCCGCAGCGCGGTCGAGACCAAGGAGTCGTGAGACATCGGTGTCGCTCACATGATCGAGGAGGTGGAGTTTCCACCCGAGGGCGGCCGCCGCGTAGCGCATCGTCCCCAGCGCATGACCAACATCGTGTTGGCAATAGCGGAACGCCCGCTCGCCGTACTTCCATGCCTCCCGCCAGTGAATGGAGGACAGTCCCACGAGGAAGGCACCCTCCGGACACGCGCCCATCAGGGCTGTCCAGACCGAAGGGTCAAGATCTGCCCGGCGCTCGAGACCGTGCTCCTGCGGCGCGTAGTGATAGACGCCGGGACGGTCGTGGACGGCGCATAGCGCAGGCAGCAGTGCATATCCCTCCGTCGGGTGCAGGTTTCCGCTCGAAGGATTGGCGCGCAGAGACCACGTGGTATCGCGAAACCGCTTCCAGGCGGTCAGGGACAGGGCGTAGCGGAAGAAGAGTGAGATGGACTCGATCGAAAGCGGGGCCGGCTCCATGGTGTCTGTGACATAGAGCTGCCAGTACGGCAGCACCCGCCCTTTTTGGAGGAGAGGAAGGCGAAGCAGCGGCGCCCCATGGTAGCGGCGAAACGGATCCGGCTGCGTCGCCCAATCCAGGTAGTCAAGCGACGCGGCGTAGCGATGATGGTGGTGCTTGGTTCGCTCGTGATAGGCCGCCACGATTTCTTCGGCGCAAAGGTCGCCGCCCGCGGCAATAGCGCCCGACGGATCCGACCCGGCGATGGTCAAGGCAATCGGCGTCATGCTCGGTGCTCCGCCATGGCAGCGAAGAAATTCAGCTCGCACCACATTGCGTACGCGTAGGCATCCTGAACCGCCGGGGTGCCTTTCGCCATCGAGTCCAGTAACGATTCAACTCGCGTGGCGAGGGCCTGAAAATGAGGGCCACTGTACGTGGTGATCCATTGTTGGTACGGATTACCCGTTCGGCGACCTTCACTGCCTCTGCAATCCAGTGTAAGGCGGCGCGGCGCGCGACTCTCTAGAGTTTTGCCGCGAAGTCACGGTTTACTTGCTTCAATGTCTTGTCTGTGCCCAAGAAGGCGTGCTTGGACATGTCGGCGCTGAAGCGGCTGGCTGGCGGCTGGCGACCGAGGGCTTCAGCCATGCTGCGGATATGGTGCGGGCCCGCGCCGCAGCACACCCCGAGATAGCTTATGCCAAGCGCGAACGCGTCTCGCGCGAAATCGGCGATCTCGTAGCGGTTGCAGGTGAACGGATCGAGCCCCGTCGGGAAGGGGCGGCCTGCCGGGAATTTTTCATAGCCATGGTCGCGCAGGGACTGAAAAGTGGGTTCTTGCTCGTTGGTCCGATAAGGGACCGGCAGCGCTGCCATCGGCCCTTTGATCGCTGAGCGTATTTTTTTCAACAGCGGCATCATCGAGCGAGGGCCGCGAATGCAATTGAGGCCAACGACGCTCGCCCCGGCATCTTCGAGGCGTTTGCAGGCATCGGAGACTGTCCAATCTTCGCGGGTCAGATCCGAACGGTGCATCGCCAAGGTGACCACGACCGGCACTCCCGCCGCCTTTGCCGCCTTGAGCGCGACGAGCGCCTCCTTCGCGTAGGAGAAGGTCTCGGCGACGATCATGTCGATGCCGGCCTCTGCGGCCCAGCCCACCTGCTCCTCGAACATCTCCTGCGCGGCCCGAGCGCTCGCCGCGTCGCCAGGGTCATAGATGTTAGTGTTGCAAATATTGCCCGCGACCAGTGCTGCAGTCTCCGTCGCCACCTCCTTGGCGATTCTGAGGGCCTGGCGGTTCATTGTCTGGAGGTCCGACTCGCGACCGATGAGCCTCAGCTTCTCCCGGTGCGCGTAATAGGTGAATGCTTCGACCACGTCCGAACCGGCATGGACGAACTCTCGGTGCAGCCCGGCGACCATCTCGGGATGCTCAAGTACGACTTCCGGGACGAAGGCCCCGGCCTGCAGATAGCCGCGACGCTCGAACTCGAAAAGGTAGCCCTCGGCGCAAATGACCGGTCCCGCGGCTAGGCGCTCCATCAATCCAAGCTTCTTGGTTTGTGTCATCGCCGTATTCCCCCGCGTGACCGCTGTAGCCCTATTGAAGCCACTAATGTTCGCGATGCACCATCATTTTCCGATGCTCGCTGGAAGCTGTTCTGGATGCGGCACTAATTTGTCTTCTGCAAACTCGAGGCGATATCTCCTTTAATAGCCTGCACTGCTCTTCAATGGACATCGATCCGGCTTTGGCGGTGATTGACCGAATTGGATCGGTGGTGTCGGGTGCGATGAATCTATCGGCCGACGAGAAAGCGCCAGAGTACGACGATGACACTGGATAGCAGCTCTTGTCCAAACTCGCGGCTATGCCGTGCGCGGCGATTGTGCAGGAGAGCTCTTCTCACATTGGGCCAGGCGTCATTCCCGATTCCACTCGTAACTAACCACCTCAACACTCTTGCCAGTCGCGTGACCTATGCTGGGTGTTCCGAATGCCTGCGTAAGTCCCAGATTTCATAGAGGGCTAACGCCAGGATGAGCACGCCGACAATGGCGACGTTCGCTGTCGGCACCAAAGCCACCATGCCGAGGACCCAGGGCGAGACCGCTAACCACACACCCAAAGCGACGTTGACCCATTCCTCCCAAACACTGAAGGCCGTCAGCGTGATGTTCTGCAATACGACCAATACCAGCCCGACCACGACAGCGTTTGTTGTTACTGTCTGGTCGTTGGCAAATTGAAGTGCCCATGGTGAGACGGACAGCCAGATGCCCAGGGCCAGGTTGAGCCAATCCTCCCACTGCTCAGGTCGCGAGAACTTGCCGATCGCCATGTTGCCTCCTCGAACCGCCAGGCGGTTCTAGCCGGTATTCGGGCTTAGGGCCTATCTCCCCAGGCTTTCCCGCTGGGCCTTCGTTCCAAGGCCAATCCGGTTCGCCGTCTTGGACCGCTCCTCTGAATACCGAGGGGCGACCATCGGATAATCGGCCGGTACCAGCTTCATCTTGCCGCTCGATCTCTTCGTGGTTCAAGTCATTGCCTGTGCGGCGTCGTTCTACGCGCACGTGTTTTTCGACAAGGAATATCACGTCGAGGGATCGCGGCTTCGGCAGTTCGCGTGGTTTAGACGGATGCAGGAACTTCGCCATTCGATCCGAACTCTTCCGTTTGAATTTCTTCCGCGTGGTCTCGGGACGAATTCTTGTCTAAGCCACGCTGCTTCGACCCCCGGGTAGATGTCGATAAAGTGTCGATGGTGCGACGTTCAACCGGCGCGCGACTTCCTCAACGGTGATCTCGGCATCTTGCAGCATCGCCTTTGCGGCAGTCAGATCACGGCCAGACAGGGATGGCGGCCGACCACCCTTGCGGCCACGTGCACGGGCTGCGTCTGTCCGCTAAAGTGCACTGATTATCCTTCGACGAGGGAGGTCACGATGCGTTTCGGGACAACCGCACTCTTGCTCCTCAGCACCGCCGCCTTTGCAGGATCTGCTGCCGCACAAACGACGCCCACACCATCGCCGACGACGCGAACGGTGGTCGCGGCAACCAAGTTGCCAAGCGTGATCGACACCCCGCTCCAATTCAAAGCCGTGAGTATCACCATTCCACCAGGAGCGATGAGCCGTGTCACGGCACCTACCGGCATTCTCTACCAGCTTGCTGGATCGACGGAGATCTCGATCGGTGGAGAGTCAAAAACATTGACCGCTGGGGATGGACTATTTATCGCCGGTGGAAAGGCAGCGTTATTGAAGGCGGGAAGCGCGGAGGCCTCGACTTTCCTCCACTTCCTACTTGCGTCAACTGGCGAGGTAGATAGCCCTCTCGGGACAGCACCCGCCGACGTGAAGGAGCTCTATCGCACTGCGGCACCGATACCCAACCTTAAGCCCGGCAGTTACGATCTCAACCTGACGCGGGTCACCTTTCCAGCACACATGGCATCCAACCCGCCACATCATCGCTCAGGAGCGGCACTCTACTACATCATCTCCGGAACTGGCGCTAACACGGTCGAAGGCAAGACAGAGGCTAGAGGACCCGGCTCATTTATTTACGAGCCGTTCGGCCTCGTGCACCAGTGGGGAAATCCTGGGGACATGCCGCTGACGTTCCTGGCCTTCAACATCAATCAGGAAGGAGTTGCAGCGGTTGTTTCGGGTGCACCCTGAAGACTCATGGCTGTCATGGCCCGATTTTCGCTACCAAAAGACGTGATCCCGCAAGATACATTGCACATGGCAAGCGCCTTCATCGCCCGCTACGGTGATCGCGCCGCGATCGAAGTTGCACTTCGACCTTGCCGCCGGGTATGTGAGTCTCCTGGCCAAGCTGCTCAATGGCGCTAAGAAGGTCCGACAACCCGCACCCCCCTAATGGGTGTGGAACTTGGCTTGAATAACAGGCTAACGGCTTTCACTTGCTTGTCCGGCATTGAACTAGCCGACCGTGCGAAACCGCAAAAAAATGACGTAATCCGAAACACACAACGGGGGCGTTGGCTCCTGCCCCGTTTCGTTTCCCAAGTCCATTTATCAAAACAACCCAATCGCTTAGACCGGTGGGAGCGGAGGGATCTACTGCACTCCACCAATCGCCGCCCTGCGTGCCTATCGATCTATGGATGCACCGTAGCGGCGGACGGATTTGAACCGCCGACCAAGGGATTATGATTTTGGTGCGCCAATGAGACTCCTCAATCGATTACGCGATCGAGGGCACGCACCAGGGGGACGTTTCGCCATCCGCACCTCACACGGGAGCGAGAGGTGATGATCTGTGCAGGAGCGCGGGCCACGCTTAGGTTCGGCCCGAGTTCGAGCAGAGGCAGGCTCGCCAGCACAAGGAGCGAGTCGACAACATTTACATTGTTAACAACGAGCCGCGCCCGGCTCTCCGCGTTCGTATGGTATTTAGCGTGAATTGCTAGTATTGCTGGGATCAACTCGCGGCCTCGGTTATGGGGCCGATGCCCGCGAGCCATTCTGCCGCTGCCGTGGCCGTGAGTAACTCGGCACGGGCGGTCGCAAGTGTCGTCACGCGTAAGGAAAATCGGGCAAGCGGTCGACATGATTCCGTCGCTTCATGGTCGCTTCGCCACTCGTGGTGGGCTCGTCGCGGTTGCGCGCTATGGTGCCCTGCTGGTCCTGGTCGGCGTGCCTTATGCGCTTATGGCAAAGGCCTCGTTTATGCTGGCCTCGCCGTCGCCGATCTGGCCGCCCACTGGCTTTGCCATCGCCGCCGTCTTGCTCTGGGGCTACCGGGTCTGGCCCGCGATCCTCATCGGCGCCTTCCTCGTCAACTTCACCACCGAGGGTTCGCTCTACGCCTCGGCCGCGATCGCCGCCGGCAACACCCTGGAGGCTTTGGTCGGCGGCGATCTCGTTCTCTCCTGGTCGGGCGGTACCGACACCTTCCAGACGCCGGGGAGGATAGCACGGTTCGCGCTCATCGTCTGGATCGCTTCCTCGATCAGTGCCACCGTCGGGGTCAGCAGCATCAGCTTTGCGGGCTTCGCGCCCTGGGATGCGTTCGCCTCGATCTGGGTCACCTGGTGGCTGGGCGACATGGCGGGCGCGCTAGTGGTGACGCCGGTCATCGTGCTTTGGGTGAAGAATACCGAGCCGCACACGGGAGTGGCACAGGCAATCGAGCTCATGCTGCTATTGGCCGCCACGGCGCTGGTCGGGCTCATCGCCTTCAGCCCGCTCCTGGAGCAGACCTCGAACCGCGATGCGCTTGGTTTTCTCGGCATCTTGCCGTTGTTCTGGGCGGCGTTGCGCCGCGGACCGCGGGACACCGTGAGCGTCGCCTTGGTGCTGGCAGGGTTCGCCATCTGGGGTGCGGTGGTCGGAGGCGGACCTTTCGCCCGCTCTGGCCTGTACGGGACCCTCAACCTGACAGTGATGTTCATGGTTAGCGTCACTGTGCCGAGCCTTGTACTAAGCGCCGAGGTGGCGCGGCGCCGAAAGACGGAAGAGGAGCTGCGGCAGAAGCATGACATCGTAGAACAGCGAGCCGAGCTGCATGCCGCCGCGCTTGCAGAGATCAACGCCGCCCTAAACTTGGCGAACGAACGTCGGATGCGGCTCGAAACCGAGCTCCATAAACACCGCATCCAGTTCTTGGAGGCGCAACGGTTAGCCAATCTCGGCGGCTGGAGCTGGGATATCGTCCACAATCTCGTGTCCGGTTCCGATCATCTCTTCGCCATCTTCGGCGCATTGCCACATGAGATTTCCCAATCCCTGGAGGCGTTCCTGGAGCGCATTCACAAGGACGACCGGAAGCGGGTCGAGGCGCAACTCAGGAACGCGGCCAGAACCGCGGGTAAGTTCTGGTTCGAGACCAAAATCCTCCGTCCCGACGGCAGCCTGCGACATCTGAGGGCCGCGGGTGAGGCGGTGATCGACGAGGCCGGTATTCCCAGCCACCTGCTGGGCGTGTTCCACGACGTGACTGCCCGCAGGCAAGCGGAAGAGGCACTACGGAAGCCGATCAGCAGCTGAGAGACGACGAACAAGCCGCGCGGCAATGCGATGCGCACATGGCGAAATGGCTAAAGAACGAGACTGTCTTTGCGTCAAGCACGCCGGTAGCCGATGACTAGGTGGACAGACCACGAACTTGAGGCGAACGCGCGTTCGCCCGCATGTCCACCCCTTGGTTTATCAAGCAACAGAAACCCGCAGAAACCGCGGTATTCTGAAGTAAAGAACGGGGCACGCAAGTTGCTGCCCCGTTCCCACATGTTACCGCTGATTCTTGAACTAAATCAGCGGCTTAAATCTGGTAGCGGCGGACGGATTTGAACCGCCGACCAAGGGATTATGATTCCCCTGCTCTACCGCTGAGCTACGCCGCCTTACGGTGCGCCATGCCCGCCCTTCTGAGCCGCTGACTGGCATCGGCTCCGGCGGGGACTGAGGCTAATAGGGTAGCGGCCCCGAGAGTGTCAAGGCTGGGGACGCCCCACGCCGAGGTCGCCGGATGCGACCAGCACCCCCTCCGTCGCATGCTTCAGCCGAGTCCCGCGACCGGCGTCCAACTCCGCCCGGCGGATCCAGCCGCCGCCGAGCACCCGCGAGCCCCGGTAGAAAACGCAGCCCTGGCCCGGCGCGATGCCGTGATGCGGCTCGTCGAGCTTGACCACGACAGTGCCATCGGGCGAGACCTGCAATTCGGCGTCGATTGGCGCCATCGCCGAGCGCAGCTTCACCGCGACCTTCGTTCCACTGGTCGGGCCGGAGCCGTGCCCGAGCCAATTGACCGCGCCCAACGCCACTCGATCGCGAGCGAGCGCGTGATGGGGGCCGACCACGACCCGCCGCGTCTCCGGTTCCAGGCCAACGACATAGAGCGGCTCGCTCGCCGGGCCATCTCCGCCCACCCCAAGCCCGCGCCGCTGGCCGATGGTGTAGCCGATGATGCCGCGGTGACGGCCGAGAACGCGGCCGTCCACATGAACGATGTCGCCGCCCTCGCTCGCTCCCGGCCTGAGCTTGGCGACGAGGTCGGCGTAACGGCCCCGGGGCACGAAGCAGATGTCTTGGCTGTCGGGCTTGGCCGCGACCGGCAGTCGGTGACGCTCGGCGATCGCCCTGGTTTCTCGCTTTTCGAGGCCGCCCAAGGGGAAGCGCAGATAGTCGAGCTGCTCAGGCGTGGTCGCGAACAGAAAATAGCTCTGGTCGCGGCTGCCATCGGCGGCACGATGCAGCTCCGAGCCCTCGCTACCAACAGCGCGGCGGACATAATGGCCGGTCGCCAGCGCATCGGCGCCGAGCTCGCGGGCGACCCGGACGAGGTCGCGGAACTTCACGGTCTGATTGCAAGTGATGCAGGGGATCGGCGTCTCGCCCTTGAGGTAGCTGTCGGCGAAGGCATCGATCACCTCCTTGCGGAACCGCGCCTCATAGTCGAGCACGTAATGGGGAATGCCGAGGCGGTCTGCGACAAGGCGCGCGTCCTCGATGTCCTGGCCGGCGCAGCAGGCGCCCTTGCGGCCGATGGCAGCACCTTGGTCGTAGAGCTGGAGGGTGACGCCCACCACCTCGAACCCGGCCTCGACCATGAGTGCCGCGGCGACCGAGGAATCGACGCCGCCGGACATGGCGACCACCACCCTGGTCAGGCCGATGGGCTTGTCGATGCCGATCGCGTTCATGGGCGCTACTATAGCAAGCCCGTCGGCCCCGAGACCACGCCACCGGCGGCACCCGGGGCCGATTGGATCGATCGCTTCCGATTTTGCCGCCGGGCTTGGCGATCATGTCCGAAAATGGCGAGAAATGCCCCGGCCGAACACTCATAATCCGCCCATGGAACTCGATCGCGACGCCTGCTACCGGGCGCTGCTCACCCGCGATGCCAGGTTCGACGGCCGCTTCTTCAGCGCGGTCAAGACCACCGGCATCTTCTGCCGGCCGATCTGTCCGGCCCGCGTGCCGAAGCGGGCGAACTTGACCTTCTTCGCCACGGCTGCCGAGGCGCTCGGCGCCGGCTATCGTCCCTGCCTTCGCTGCCGGCCGGAGGCTTCGCCCGACCTCGCCTTCTGGCGCGGCACGTCGAACAGCGTGTCGCGGGCGCTCCGCCTCATCTCCGAAGGGGCCCTCGACGAGGACGGCGTCGACGGCCTGGCCGCACGGCTCGGCCTCGGCGAGCGGCATCTCCGGCGTCTCTTTCAACGCCACCTCGGCGTCTCGCCGATCGACGTGGCACAGACACGGCGGCTGTTGTTCGCAAAAAAGCTCATCACCGAGACCGCAATGCCGCTCGCCGAAGTAGCGCTCGCCGCCGGCTTCGGCAGCGTGCGCCGCTTCAATGCCGAGATCCGCCGAACCTACGCGCGCGCGCCGCGCGAGTTGCGGCGCAGCCACGGCGAGACGGGCGGCGGCACGGCGATGCGTCTCTCGCTGCCCTACAGCCCACCCTATGACTGGCCCATGCTGCTGGCGTTTCTAGGCGCGCGCGCCATACCCGGCGTCGAGTCCGTCGCCGACGGAGCCTATCGCCGCACCATCGCCATCGACGGCGCCCATGGCACGGTCGAGGTCCGGCCGGCCGCGGATGGCTCGCCCAGATTGATGGCATGCATCCGGTTCCCGAAGGTGACCGCGCTGCCGACGATCGTGGGACGCCTCAGGCGCGTCTTCGATCTCGGCGCCGACCCCGCGGCGATCGCCGCCGACCTCTCCAAGGATCCAATCCTGGCGCCTTTGCTGGCGGCCCGCCCGGGCTTGCGCGTGCCCGGCGCTTGGGACGGCTTCGAGCTCGCGGTGCGCGCCATTCTGGGCCAGCAGGTGACCGTGGTGGCGGCAACCAAGCTCGCCGGCAAGCTGGTGGCGCTCTACGGCGAAAGGCTGCAGCAAGAAGAGGGCGCCGGCGCGGACGAAGATCTGAGCCTGGTGTTTCCGCGGCCGGAACGGATCGCCGATATCGATCTCGCGCGGACGCTGGGGATGCCGCGCGCCCGCGGCGTCGCCCTCTCCAGCCTGGCGCGTGCGGCAGCATCGGATGCTCGGCTCTTCCATCCCCTGCAGAGCCTCGAAGAGGCCGTGCTGCGCCTGCGGCAGCTTCCCGGTATCGGCGAATGGACCGCCCATTACATCGCCATGCGGGCGCTGCACGAGCCCGATGCCTTTCCCACCGGCGACATCGGCCTGCTGCGCGCCATGGCGACCCCCGAAGGGCGGCCGAGTCCGGCGGAGTTGCTGGCGGCCGCCGAGGCCTGGCGGCCCTGGCGCGCCTACGCGACCTTGCATCTGTGGATGGCCGATGCCGCGGCCGAAGCGAAGACGGAGAAAAAGGATGGAGCTCAAGATCGATCGACTGGCTTCGCCGATCGGCACGATCCTGCTCGTCTTTGACGATGCGGGATTGCGCGCGCTCGATTTCGGCGACCACGAGCCGCGCTTGCAGCATTTCCTCAAGCGCCACTATGGCCCGTGCACGCTCAAGACATCGTCGAGCCCGCGCGACATAAGCCGGCGCATCGAGGCGTATTTCGAGGGCGAGCCGAACGCGCTCGACGGGATTCCGCTCGAGACCGGCGGCACGCCATTCCAGCGCAAGGTCTGGGCGGCCTTGCGCAAGATTCGCTTCGGCGAGACTACGAGCTACGGCGAGCTCGCCGCCAGGATCGGCAAGCCCAGCGCCTGCCGGGCGGTGGGTCTCGCCAACGGCGCCAATCCCATCGCCATCGTCGTCCCTTGCCACCGGGTCATCGGATCCGACGGCACGCTCACCGGCTATGGCGGCGGCCTCGAGCGCAAACGCTGGCTGCTGCAGCATGAGGGTGCCGCCTTCGTTGCCCCGAAGCCGGCGGCCGCCGCCTAGCGAGCAGCCACGTGACGTGGCGTCTGCCCTCAGCGCCTCGGGCGACGGCCTCCGGCGGTTGCGCCTGCAATGGAAGCAGGCGGGTGCTGTCGCATCGGCGCCGAAGCAGCCGATTGCCGCGGTACCGGCGGGATTCGTTGAACGGATGCGGCCCTTGGATTGACCTGGCTCATTTCGGCCAGCTCGAGGCCAAAGGATTCCGCCAGGCCGCGCCGACCGGAGGCGGTGATGGTGACGGCGCGGCTGTCTTTGACCCGCTCGATCCATTTCAGATCGAAGCACCTGGTGGCGAGTGCCGCCCCGATGGCGCCGGCGATGTGCGGGCGCCGCTCGGTCCAGTCGATGCAGATCCGGCAGAAGCAGCGCTTTTGCCGCGCCGCACGATCGAGATCGATGCCGAACTCGGTAAGGAAGCGGGTGCCGGTCTCGGTCACTTCGCCGCCATCCTCGCCCAGCGCCAGGATCCCGCGCGCCGTCAACGCATCGGCGAACGCCACGCCGAGCCTGCCGGCCAGATGGTCGTAGCAAAGCCGGGCGTGGCGCAGCGCATGGTCCTTGGGCGAAGGCGGGCGAAAGCGCGGTGCGGCGTCGACCGCAACCGAGGCGATCGACTCCAGCATGCGCGCGACCTCGGCCGACGCGAGCCGGTAATAGCGATGGCGGCCCTGCTTCGCCACCACCAGCAATCTGGATTCGGTGAGCTTGCGCAGATGCATGCTGGCCGTTTGCGGGGTGATCCGCCCGGCATAGGCGAGCTCGCCCGCGGTCAGCGCGCGCCCGTCCATGAGGGCAAACAGCATGTTCTCGCGGGCCGGATCGCCGACCAGCGCGGCGATCTCGGCAATCGAGGTTCCAAGGCTCATGGGCGGAATAATAGGCACGAATAGACGGCCATTCACGCGCCATCGCTTCGCCCGCGGACGAAGCGATCGACCGTGACCTTCGCCCGCGGAGGCATCACCTTCACCTCCGATGAAGAAAGCGAGGCAGACGATGCGCACCGGCGGCAAACAGGTTCGGCAGCAACCGCTCATGCTCGCCAGGCAAGGCGGCGAGCGCCTGGGAATCTTCCATGGACTCATCCGGCGGCTCTGGCAAACTCTGCTGGTCTGGCAGGCGCGCGCCAACAGCCGGCATCATCTCTCGATGATGGGCGAGCGGGAGCTGAGCGATATCGGAATTAGCCGCCTGGATGCGGGACGGGAGATCGACAAGCCGTTCTGGCGTGCGTGATGCTCTTGCTCCCTCTCCCATGGGGAGAGGGGCGGGGTGAGGGGAAGCGGCCGGGCAAGGCTTGGTGGCCGTGGCGGCGCGGTGAGATTGCCCCTCACCCCGGCCCTCTCCCGGCGGGAGAGGGAGCAAGAAAGAAAAGAGAACGCTTCGCCTCAGTCGCGCTCCTCGAGCCAGGCCATCTGGATCGCTTCCAGGATCTTCTCGTTCGAGCGCTCGGCGTCGTCCTCGAAACCCGGAAGCGCCATCACCCATTTGTGCAGATCGGTGAAGCGGATGGCGAGAATGTCGACCTCGGGATGGGCCTCCTCGAGTCCGATCGCGATATCGCGGATATCGATCCAGCGCATGCCCATCTTCGGCCCTCCCTCGCTGCTGATCCGTCAGGTCTTGTCGACCATCATGTTGCGGGTGGCCGACGGGAGCGTGACGGTGAGGCCGTCGAGCTCTTCGGTCATGACGATCTGGCAGCCGAGCCTGGAGGTGTGGGTGAGCCCGAAGGCGAGGTCGAGCATGTCCTCCTCGTCCTCGGTTGCCTCTTTCAGGCGCTCATAGTCTTCCGCGTCGACGATCACATGGCAGGTGGAGCAGGCAAGCGAGCCCTCGCACGCACCCTCGAGATTGATCGAGTTGCGGTGGGCGATCTCCAGCACCGACAATCCGATCGGCGCTTCGACCTCATGGCGGGTGCCGTCGGGATCGATGAAAGTCATCTTCGGCATAGCAGTCGGAGGCTCCGTCTCTTCACGGTTGTTGCTTGTCGGGCGCCAGGCAGCCGCCCGGGTCGCCCTGGAATTCTTCGAGCTTGTGGCCGGCGAGCGCCAGGCGGATCGCCTTGTCCATGCGCCGCTCGGCAAAGGCGCGGGAGGCTTCTTCCAGCTGCTCGACCGCTTGCTTGATGGCATCGCGGTCGCCGCCCTGGAGGCGTGCCTCCACCGCTTTCTCGGCGGCCCCGATCCGGACGCGCTCGCCCGGCTCGAGGAGAGCGGTATCGGCCTTGAGCGCGGCGGCGAGCGCCAGCAGCACCCGCTTCGCCTCGACCTCGGCCTCGATCAGGAGGCGGCGCTCCATGTCCTCCTTGGCGTGCTCGAGGCTCTGGCGCAGCATCGTCGCCATCTCGTCCTCGCTCAAGCCATAGCTGGGCTTGACCTCGACCCGCTGCTCGATGCCGGTGGTCTTCTCCCGGGCGGAGACAGTGAGGAGGCCGTCGGCATCCACGGTAAAGGTGATCCGGATCCGGGCCGCACCCGCGACCATGGCTGGAATGCCGCGCAGCTCGAAGCGCGCCAGCGACCGGCAGGCATCCACGGTCTCGCGCTCGCCCTGGACCACATGGATCAGCATGGCGGACTGGCCATCCTGGTAGGTGGTCATTTCCTGGGCCTTGGCGACGGGGATCGGCGTGTTGCGGTCGATCACCTTCTCGACGATGCCGCCCATGGTCTCGATCCCGAGCGACAGCGGCAGCACATCCAGGAGCAAGGTGTCGGAGCCGACGGTGAGCGCTTCGGCCTGCAAGGCGGCACCCAGCGCCACCACCTCGTCCGGATCGATATCGGCCAAGGGCTCGCTGCCGAATAGATCGGCGACCAGGCGGCGCACCAGCGGCACCCGCGTCGAGCCGCCGACCAGCACCACGCCCTTGACCTTGTCCGGCGCGACCCCGGCATCCACCAGAACGCCGCGGCAGATCGCCACGGTCCGCTCGACCAGCGGCCGGATCATCGCCTCCAGGCCCGGCCGATCCAGCCGATGGCGGCTGACCCGGCCGCCCACTTCGATGCGCCACTCGCCGTCGTCCTGGTCCGAGAGGCATTCCTTGGCCAGGCGCGCCGACTGGAGGGCCAGCTTGACCTCGGTATTGCTCGGCTTCACGCCCGCGTGCTCGGCGAGGAACCGCTCGGCCACGAGATGATCGAAATCGTCGCCGCCGAGCTGCGCATCGCCGCCCGTCGCCAGCACCTGGAACACCCCCTTCTCCAAGCGCAAGAGCGAGATGTCGAAGGTGCCGCCGCCCAAATCGTAGATGGCGTAGAGGCCTTCGGCCCCCTTGTCCAAGCCGTAGGCGAGCGCCGCCGCGGTCGGCTCGTTCACCAGGCGTAGGGGTTCGAGGCCGGCGAGCCGGGCCGCATCCTTGGTGGCGAGCCTGGCGGCATCGTCGAAATACGCCGGCACGGTGATGACCGCATGGGCGACCGGCCGGTCCAGGTGCTCTTCGGCGATGGCTTTGAGGCGCTTCAGGATATCGGCGGAGATCTCGACCGGACTCAGGCTCCGTCCATTCAGCTCGAGGCGGACCATGCCGCCCTTGGCCGCATCCAAGCGATAAGGCAGCGTGCCGGCCAGCGCCTTGACGTCGTCGGCGCCGCGGCCCATGAGCCGCTTGATCGAGCTCACCACCGCCTCGGGCTCATCCAGCAGCAGGTGCCGAGCCTCGGCGCCGACGATGACGCCGCCCTCTTTGGGGTAGGCCACGACCGACGGCACCAGGCTCCGGCCTTTTTCGTCGCGCAGCACTTCGGGCTTGCCGTCGACCGCGATCGCCACCACCGAGTTGGTGGTGCCGAGGTCGATGCCGATGGCGAGCCGGCTGTCGGCCTCGTGCGGGGTCGGCGTCTCGCCGGGCTCGTGCAGCTGGAGGAGCATCATCCGGCCTTGGCTGCGAAAAAGCGGAGACGACGCTGCTCGGTCTCCTCCTGCAGCTTCGAGAGATATTTGAGGCGGAGGGTGAGCCGGTGCGCCAGGGCCCGATCGGCGGCGGCGAAGGCAACCGCGAGCCGGTCGCGGCAAGCCCCGACTGCCGCTTGGGTGCGGGCAAGCGCGTCTTCGACCGCAGCCGCATCGGCGGCCTCGGCGAGGGCTTCGCGCATCTCCATCGCCTCCATCAAGAGCTCCCGATCGTCGATGGTCTTGCCGTCCCCGGCATCGACCTCGATGCCCTGAAGGCGGAGGAGATAGCCTGCCCGGCGCACCGGGTCCATCAAGGTTTCATAGGCGGCGTTCAGGCTGCTCGCCTGGCTCTGGGAGAGCGCCCGCTCCCGCGAGCCTTTGGTCGCGAATCGGTCGGGATGCAGGCGACGTTGCAGCTGGAAATAGCGCCCTTCGACCTCGGCCGTGTCGATGGCGAAGCTCCGGGGGAGGCCGAGGCGGCGGAAATGATCGGCTTGCCCGGGCGGCTGCACCGCCCCGCAGGTCGGGCAGAAGGGCTCAGCCGCCGGAGTCGGGCCGCGGCAGGACCAGCAGGCAATCACGCTGGGCTCGGGGCCCCGCACAATGTCCTCGGCAGCGCTCATTCGCTGAGAGGCTCCTCATGAAGCGCAAGGGCGCCCGCGGCCAGGAGGCCCGAGCGCGCTCGATTGGAGAGTGGCCGGGCAGTCCTTCCCGGCGCGCGCAGGGTTGGTGTGGCGGCTGCGCGCGCGGGGGGAATCAAGACCGGCCCGGCCGAAAGCATCAGACGTGGAAGGATTCCCCGCAGCCGCAACGGCCCTTTTCGTTGGGATTCTTGAAGGTGAAGCCCGATTGCAGCTTTTCCTCGACGTAATCCATCTCGGTGCCGAGGATGAACATGGTCGCTTTGGGGTCGATCAGCACGGTGACACCCTTGTCCTCCACGACCTCGTCGAACTTGCCGCGCTCGTCGGCATATTCGAGGGTGTAGGAGAGGCCGGAGCAGCCCTTGGTGCGCACGCCGATGCGGATGCCGACCGAGGGCTTGCCGCGCTTCACCAGAAGGGCCCGCACGCGCTCGGCTGCCGCTTCGGTGATCGTAATTGCCGTCTTGGCCATGGTCGTCCGGTTCCTGCGTTCGTCCTTGGCCCTACTCCGCGGCCTTCGCCTGGCGCTTGGCGCGGTAGTCGTTGATCGCCGCCTTGATCGCATCCTCGGCCAGGACCGAGCAATGGATCTTCACCGGCGGCAGCGCCAGGTCCCGGGCGATCTGGGTGTTCTTGATCGTCTCGGCCTCGTCCAAGGTCTTCCCCTTCATCCACTCGGTCGCGAGCGAGGAGGAGGCGATGGCCGAACCGCAGCCGAAGGTCTTGAACTTGGCGTCCTGGATGATGCCCTCCGGGGAGACCTTGATCTGCAGCTTCATCACATCGCCACAGGCCGGCGCGCCGACGAGCCCGGTGCCGACATCGGCGGCGTTCTTGTCGAACGAGCCGACATTCCGCGGGTTGTTGTAATGGTCCAGAAGCTTCTCGCTGTATGCCATGTCACATCCACTCCTCGATAGCGGTTTGGCGGCGGCCGCAGTTCAATGCGCCGCCCATTTGATGTTTTTGATGTCGATGCCCTCTTGCACCATTTCCCAGAGCGGGCTCATCGCCCGCAGCTTTTCCACATGCTCGACGATCTCTTCCACGGCGAAGTCGACTTCGGCTTCCGTGGTGAACCGGCCGAAGCCGATCCTGAGCGAGGTATGCGCCAGATCCTCGGTGACGCCGAGAGCGCGCAGCACGTATGAGGGTTCGAGCGAGGCCGAGGTGCAGGCCGACCCGGAGGAGACCGACAGGCCCTTGATCCCCATGATCAATGACTCGCCCTCGACATAGGCGAAGCTGATGTTGAGGTTGCCCGGCACGCGCTCATCGAGATCGCCATTGAGGTACACCTCCGGCAGCCGCGCCGTGATCGCCTCGTAGAAGCGATCGCGCAACCGGGTGAGCCGCTCGGCCTCCGCCGCCATCTCGCTAAGGGAAATGGCGCAGGCCTCGCCCAAGCCGACGCAGAGCGGCGTCGGCAGCGTGCCCGAGCGCATGCCCCGCTCCTGGCCGCCGCCATGGATGAGCGCCTGCAGGCGCACCCGCGGCTTGCGCCTGACATAGAGGGCGCCGATCCCCTTCGGGCCATAGATCTTATGGCCGGAAATGCTCATGAGGTCGATCCCCATCTGCTCAACGTCGAGCGGGATCTTGCCGACCGCCTGGGCGCAGTCGGTGTGGAAGAGTGCGCCCTTCGCATGCACGATGCGGCTGATCTCCTTCAAGGGCTGGACCACGCCGATCTCGTTGTTGACGCCCATGATCGACACGATCGCGGTCTTGTCGGTGACCGCCTTCTCCAGCTCGGACAGATTCACGAGACCGTTCTGATGCACCGGCAGATAGGTGACCTTGAAGCCTTCCTGCTCCAGATGCCGGCAGGAATCGAGCACGCATTTGTGCTCAGTCAGCAGGGTGACCACGTGGTTGCGCTTGTCCTTGTAGAAATGCGCCACGCCCTGCAGCGCCAGATTGTTCGACTCGGTGGCCCCCGAGGTGAAGATGATCTCGCGCTCGTCGGCGCCGATGATGCCGGCCACCTGCGCGCGGGCCTTCTCCACCGCCTCTTCCGCCTCCCAGCCGTAGGAATGGCTGCGGCTATGTGGATTGCCGAACTTCTCGACGAAATACGGCAGCATGGCCTCCAGCACGCGGGGATCCATCGGCGTGGTCGCCTGATAGTCGAGATAGATCGGCCGCTGCGGGCGATTGTCGCCGGCGCGCGCCGTCTTCGTCTGAGTGGCCGACTGGACCGGAGTCACGCTCTCGATGCTCACCTTCATACCCTCCAGGCCGCCGGCGTCACGCCGCGGCCAGCTTCGTCCTGTTGCGCGCGTGGAACGCGCCCCATGCCTCGATGAACCGTTCGATGTCCAGGGCCAGGCTCCGCCAACCGAGGCTGACGCGAATGGCGGAACCGGCTTCGTCGGCCGCAACACCCATCGCACCCAGCACATGGCTCGCCCTGACCTTGCCCGAAGAGCACGCCGCACCGGCGCTGACCGCGACACCGGCGAGATCGAGCGCGATCACCAGCGTTTCGGCCGCCGCACCGGCAACGCCGATGCAGCTGGTATTGGGTAGTCGCGGCGCCGCCTTTCCGTAGATGCGGGCCTCGGGGACCGCGCGCAAGGCCCGGCTCTCCAAGCCGTCGCGCAGCGAGGCCACACGCTCGATGCCGGCCAATTCGGCTGCAGCCGCGGTGCCGGCCGCGGCGAAGCCGGCGATGCCGGCGAGGTTCTCGGTGCCGGCGCGCCGCCCGCGCTCCTGGCCGCCGCCGCCGAGACGCCGCGTGAGCTCCACCCCATCGGCCACGATCAGCGCGCCCACGCCTTGCGGGCCGCCCAGCTTGTGCGCCGACACGCTCATGAGATCGACGCCGAGCCCCCGGAAATCCACCTTCACGCGCCCCGGCGCCTGCACCGCATCGGTGTGGACGAGCGCGCCCGCGCCGTGCGCGATCTCGACCACGCGGCCCAGCGGCTGGAGGACGCCGGTCTCGTTGTTGGCGAGCATCACCGAAACCAAGGCCGGGGCCGGATCGGCGCCGAGCAGCTCCTCGAGCGCGCCCAGATCGACGAGCCCGTCGCCGTCGACCGGCAGGAGCATCGCGCCCGCTCGCGCCTGGCGAATGGAATCATGCTCGACCGCGGAGACCAGCACGCGGGCCCGCCCGGTCCCGTTGAGCGCCAAATCGTTCGCCTCGGTGCCCCCGGAGGTGAACACCACCTGGCTCGGCCGCGCGCCCACCAGGGCGGCGACGTCCTCGCGCGCCTCCTCGATGAGGCGCCGCGCCTGGCGGCCGAACCGGTGCACCGAGGACGGGTTGCCGCATACCTCGAGCGCGCGGCCGATCGCGGCTGCGGCCTCGGGCCGGAGCGGGGCGGTCGCGTTGTAGTCGAGGTAGGTGGCGATGGACATCGGGGCCCCTGACCTATTCCGCCGCCACGGCATCGCCGGAAACGGCTTCGCCGAAGCGCGGCCGGATCACCCCGGAGGTGCCGAGCACCCGGTTCTCGACCACGTCGGCGATCGATACCGAGCGGAGATAAAGATGGATCTGGTTGCCGAGCTCTTCCCACAGATCATGGGTGAGGCAGCGTCCCTTGTTCGACTTGCAGCCGCTGGGCGATCCCACGGCGCAACGGGTGGCGCGGATCGGCTCGTCGACGGCAAGGATGATGTCGGAGATGCGCAGATCCGGCGTGGCGCGGCCGAGCAGATAGCCCCCGCCGGGCCCGCGCACGCTGCGCACGAGGCCGCCGCGGCGCAGCTTGGCGAAAAGCTGCTCCAGATAGGACAGCGAGATCTCCTGGCGCTCGGCAATGTCGGCGAGCGCCACCGGACTGCCCTCGCTGTGCCGGGCAAGGTCGACCATCGCCATCACCGCATAACGGCCCTTGGTGCTGAGTTTCACGGCGTCAATCCTCCCGACTGACCGGGCAAGGCCGGCACGCGCCGGCATCGCCCATCTTGGTCTTCATAGGTCCCACCCATGGCGGAACGCGCGATCATGGTCATGCCTCCGGGGCATGCTCTGGGGCGCGATCCGGCGCTCGCTCGCGTCGGCGCTCGCCGCCCTGCTCCAGCTCCTCGATCCGGGCGCGAAGCTGCAGCATCTCGCTCAACAGGCCGTCGATGGCGCGGGCGACCGGATCGGGCAGATCGGCGGTCGGCGTTCCATAGGCGACGAATTCCGGCGCCTTGTCGCGCGCCCGGGGCAGAACCTGCCTGGCCGGGATGCCGACCATGGTGACCCCCGGCGGCACATCCTTCAGCACCACCGCATTGGCGCCCACGCGCGCACCCGCACCGACCGTGATCGGCCCCAGCACCTTGGCGCCGGCACCGACGATGACGCCGTCCTCCAGGGTCGGATGGCGCTTGCCCTTGTGCAAGGCCGTGCCGCCCAGGGTGACACCCTGGTAGAGCGTCACATCGTCGCCGATCTCGCCGGTCTCGCCGATGACCACGCCCAGGCCGTGGTCGATGAACAGCCGCCGGCCGATGCGAGCCCCGGGGTGGATCTCGATGCCGCTGATGATCCGGCCGATATAGGCGATGCAGGCGGCCATGAGCCGCCAGCCCCGCGCCCAAGCGCCATAGGCCAGGCGGTGGAGCACGACGGCATGAAAGCCGGGATAGCAGAGAATGACCTCGAGCCGGGTCCGCGCTGCCGGGTCGCGGACGATGATCGAGTCGATGTCCTCGCGGAGCTTCTTGAAAATCATAGGTTCTGCTGTGGTAACATGGGTCGCGGACGATGCCGGCAGCGCCGCGGTCTGCCATGGGGTGCCATATAGGTTTCCCGAGTAAATAGGTCAAGTATTTTCGCGGGGCGCTGCCTTGGTCTTGAGAATAATATCCCATATGTCAAGTAGGGTATCGATCGGCGAGCGCAGAGACTGGACGCGCTGATGCCAGAAATCCTCATCAACGGGCCGGAGGGCCGGCTCGAGGGTCGCTATCTCCACAGCAAGTCCGCCGGGGCGCCGATCGCGCTCATGCTGCACCCGCACCCGCAATATGGCGGGACGATGAACAACAAGGTCGTCTACACCCTTTATCAAACCTTCGCGCAGCGCGGGTTTTCCACGCTTCGCTTCAACTTTCGCGGCGTGGGACGCAGCCAGGGCACCTTCGACCGCGGCGAGGGGGAGCTGAGCGATGCCGCCTCGGCCTTGGACTGGCTGCAGAGCTACAACCCCAACGCGACCGCCTGCTGGATCGCCGGATTCTCCTTCGGCGCCTGGATCGGCATGCAGCTCCTGATGCGCCGGCCCGAGATCGCCGGCTTCATCTCGGTCTCCCCGCCGGCGAACATCTTCGATTTCAGCTTCCTCGCCCCCTGCCCCGCCTCCGGCATGGTCGTGCACGGCACCGCCGACGAGCTAGTCACGGCCGAGTCGGTGCAGAAGCTGGTCGACAAGCTCTCCTCCCAGCGCGACATCACCATCTCCCACGAGGTGATCAAGGAAGCGAACCACTTCTTCCACGGCAAGACCGACGCCCTGTCGAAGGTGGTGGACCGCTATTTGGCCCAGATGCTGGAAAAGCAGCAGGCGCCCGCCGCCCGCTGAAGCGGTGCCGGCGCCGTTGAGGCGTTGTCCCGCCCTCGAAGCCCGTGGTAAATGCGCCCCCGCACCTCCTGCGAAGGCATCCGGCCATGAGCGCGCCCAAGAGCGAATTCCTGCGCACGATGATCGAACGCGGCTTCTTCCATCAGGCGACCGACCTGGAAGGGCTGGATGCTGCCATGCAGAGGGGCATGGTCACCGCCTATATCGGCATCGACTGCACTGCCGATAGCCTGCATATCGGCAATCTGGTGGGGGTCATGGTGCTGCGCCACCTGCAGCGCGCCGGGCACCGGCCGATCTCGCTCATCGGCGGCGGCACCACCAGGGTCGGCGACCCCTCGGGGAGGGACGACAGCCGGCGGTTGCTGAGCGAGGCCGACATTGCCCGGAACGCCGCAGGCATCCGCCGCAGCTTGGCGAAGTTCATCCGCTTCGGCGCCGGCAAGACCGATGCCTTCCAGGTGAACAACGCCGACTGGCTCGACAAGCTCGAATACATCGCGTTTCTCAGGGACTATGGCCGGCATTTCTCGGTCAACCGCATGCTGAGCTTCGATTCGGTCAAGCTCCGGCTCGAGCGCGAGCAGCCGATGAGCTTCCTCGAGTTCAACTACATGATCCTGCAGGCCTATGATTTTCTCGAGCTCGCCCGGCGCCATGACTGCCGGCTGCAGATGGGCGGCTCCGACCAATGGGGCAACATCGTCAACGGCGTCGAGCTCGGCCGCCGCGTCGACAATCGCGAGCTCTTCGGCTTGACCACGCCGCTCATCACCACGACGTCGGGCGCCAAGATGGGCAAGAGCGCCGAGCGGGCAATTTGGCTCAATGAAGATCGCCTGAGCGCCTATGACTACTGGCAATACTGGCGCAACACCGAGGATGCCGATGTCGGCCGCTTCCTCAGGCTCTTCACCGAGCTGCCCTTGGCCGAGATCGGCCGCCTGGAGCAGCTCCAGGGCCAGGAGATCAACGAGGCGAAGAAGGTGCTGGCCTTCGAAGCGACCGCGCTTTGCCACGGACGGGCGGCGGCGGAAGCGGCCGCCGAGACCGCGCGCCGTACTTTCGAAGAGGGTAGGTTCGGCGAAGATCTGAAGACCGGCTTGATTGCGGAAGACCAACTCAGAGGCGGTCAATCGCTCATACTTCAGCTCATGGCCCTCGAGCTCACCAAGAGCACCAGCGAAGCTCGGCGGCTCGTCCGATCCGGTGCGGTGCGTGTCAACGATCAGCAAGTCACGGACGAACTGCGGAAGCTCACCCTCGATGATCTCAATCCTGAAAACGTGATCAAGCTATCAGTGGGAAAGAAGCGGCATGCGCTGCTTCGCGTCGGCGTTATTGGACCGGCTCGTGCTTCGACAAGCTCAGCATGAGCCTACTCCTTGGTGCCATGCGCAAGACTGGCTCATCCTGAGGAGCGCCCCGCCGGGGCGCGTCTCGAAGGACGCACGCCGGCCATGCAGGAGAATCCTACCAGGCTAGCGCGTGGTGCCTCCCCGCTCGGCGCCGTCACGGAGGTCGTTGGCGATGCCTTCGGCTGAACCGAAGAGCCGCACGAGATCCCTGAGGAATCCAGGCGCGATCGCGGTCAGCGGTTTTACCGTCACGTCCGGCTCCTGCAGCGACCCGTTGACGACGAAATCGACGGCGAGGAATCCCTCGCTCTTCACGCCGGTGATGATCCTGCCGATGAGCGGAATGGCGCCCAGGATCTGGCCCAGGCCATAGGCGGGAACGAGGGTGCCTTCGAAATGCACCTTATCGCTCGCGCGCTCGATCTGGCCTTTGCCGGAAAGGCCGAGCGCCGGGCCGTAGGCGCCGAAATCGGCGAGCGAGACCGTGCGAGCATCCTGGCTCAAGGTGCCACCCACGCGCGAGAAGCCGATCCCTTGCCCGGACAAGGCCTCGAGGAGGCCGGTCAAGGAGGCGAGAGAGGCGATGCGCGCCAGGACCGGCGCGCGATTGGCGGTGACGTTGCGGATGTCGAGAGTCCCTTGAAACGGCAGCCCGGGGGCATCGATGTCGCAGCTCCCCTCGAGGCTGAAGCTGCCGCCGGCAAGATTGTCGAGCACGCCCAATCCGGCCAACAGCGCGCCGGCATCGGGCGCGGTGAGCTGGAAGGTCTGGCCGCGGTCCTGGCCGGAAAGCGCCAGCTTGAAGCTGCCGGTAGCCCCGGCGACACCGTTGGCGCTGATCGTGCGCCAGACCTTGCCATCGGAAGTCAGCATGGCGCTCGCATGATTGATCGCGTGCTTCGGCAACACCATGAGGCGGTCGACCGCGATGGCGATCTGCAGGCGCGGCCCCGTCTTCTCGGCGCTGCTCGGCCTGGTCTCGTCCTCGAACAAGGGCCGGAGATCGAGGCTCGGGCCGTTGAGCGTGGCGACGTATTCACCCTCGTGCTGCTGGGCGATCACGGCGGCAAGATCCGTCTCGCCGCGCCGCACGCGCTCGATGGTGACGGTCTCGATGGCGCCGCCGGGACCAAAGGAGACTTTGCCGGCCGTCTCCAGAGCGCCGGCGCGGATGCGAATGGGCTCGATCCGCGTCACGCGATCGCCGTCGATGAAGAGGGTGAAGGATGCGCGCCCCTCCTTCAGGCTCGGCTCGCGCCAGCCCAGCTCCGGGACGGCGACGGACGCGCCGGCGAGATCGAGGGCCACCTCCACTTTGATCGGCTCGCCCGAAGGCTGGGCCAGGTGCACTTCGGCGGCGACCGGGCCCTGCAGATAACCTCCCGTGCCGAACCCGAGCCGGGCGCGCCCGCCATCGTCAATGCGCCCTTTGAGGTCGATGCGCCGCCGCTCCCTGGCGGAATTCGCGAAGTTCTCCCGCCAGGCGAGGCTGACCGGGGTGCCGGCGAGCTTCGCATCACCGCTCACATCCATGCCCTGGCCATCCAGGCGCAGACCCAAGACGCCGTCGCTCAACTGCCAGTCGCGCACCACCTTGGGGACGACGACCTCGCGCATATTGGCGGCGGCCGCCAGCGCCACCTGTTCCAAGGTCAGCCGCTTGATCAATGGAAAGCGGAAGACCAGCCTGACCGCGACCCGGCCTTGCACCTGCGAGATGTCCAGGCCGAGCTTGCTCGGGTAGCCCAGGGGCTTCTGATCCAGCACCTCGAGGGTGTCCTTGAGCGGCCCCTGGAGCACGATCTCGATCCCCGCCTGCTGATCGGGCTCGGCAAGACCGGTGATCGCCACCGTCGAGGGACCGAGCCGCAAACCCTTGAGCACGCCGGTATTGAGCTGGATGTCGAAGCGGTCGTTGGAGAAGGTGGCGCTGCCGCCGACGCCGCCGACCGGCGGCAAGGGTGCGAGATAGCGAACCGTGATGCCATCGAAGCTCATCGCCCCGGCGATCGATCTCAGCACGAACGAACCCGGCTCGAGGTCCCTGACCTGGCCGATGATCCTGGCATGCGCCTCGTGCAGCATGCCGCCCGAGAGGTTGGCGAGCACCCATTGGCGCGCATTGCTGCCGACGCGCTCCGGCCACCAATCCTTGAAGGCGTTCGTCGGCATCTCCTCGAGCGCGGCGTCGGCCTCGAGGAGACCCGGCCCTTCCAGCCCGACCAAGCGGCCGCTTGCCTTGAGCTTGGGCCCGCCCAAGTCGACATAAAGCCGATCCAACCGAAGCGTGTGCGTGGCGCTCTCGTAGCCGAGACCGAGGTTCACAGCCTCGACCGGCAGGTCGCCGCCGTAGAGTTCCGGCAACGCCAAGCGGCCGCGCCCGCCATTGAGGTCGAGACGCGCGGAGAGGAGATGCTGGCCGGCATCGAAGCTGACGCTGGCCGACCCGTCGATGAGCAGCTTGACCCGGCCCACGGGCTCGAGCGCAGGAAGACGTGCCGCGAGGAAGGCTGGATCCATGCCGCGGAAGGTGGCGCTCGCCTCGGCCTCGCCGGTGGCGCGGCGATAGCGCCCGCCGCCCTGCACCGGCACCAGCTGCCCGCCGATGTCGAGCTCGCCCCTGATCCAGGCTGAGATGCCCTCCTCGTCGCGGGCGGCATCCAGATCGAGGCTGGGCGCCCGCCAGGCGAGGCCGCTGGCGCGGTCCTCGATCGCGAGCTCGCCATCGACGATCTTGAGGCGGTTCAGCAATCCGGCGGGGGAGTTCTGTCCCGGCGGGGCCAGGAGACTGCCGAGAAGGCCGCCGGCGGCGCTTTCGGAGTCCAGGCCAGCCTCATCGCCAAGGCCCAGCTTCAAGGAGCCGTCTACCTCCCGCACCAGCCTCAGGCGCGGTCCCAGCATGTCGATGCCGGTTGGAGCCACGACCCCGTGCAGGAGCGCGCTCAGGCTCAAGCGGATGGCGAGCGCCGGCACCGCCGCCACGGTCTTGCCGTCGGCGGCGAGCGCGCGCACGTCGCGGACGCGAAGATCGACGGAGCGCTCCCAGCTCGCCCAGACCAGCTCGGTGCCGCCGACCTTGGTGGTGAGCGAGCCGTCCGGAGCGGTCAGCGCCGCTTCGATGAAAGGCGTCAGAAATCCGAGATTGATCGGCCCGGCCGAGAGCCGCCACAGGACGAGCGCGGCAACGATCATGACGCCGGCCAGGATTTCGGCCGCGACTACGCCCGTGCGCCGGATCACCGGCCGCCTCGCTGGTACCGGGGCCGGCTTCGTATTGTCAGGCGCGGCAGCCTCGCTTTGCTTGACCTCACCCCGCGCGCTCCCGCACCTTGACCGAACCCGAACCGCCCCATGTCCACTTTACTCCGAGTCTCCCCACGAGAGGAATTCCCCGAGCCGGCCGATCCGCAGGCCGCCGCCGTCGGCTTGGAGCGCTGGCGCGAGCGCGCGCTCGAATCGGATGGCGAAGCGCGGCAGGCGACGCGCTGGGTCGAGGATCTGATCGCCAGCGCCTCCGGGCGGCGCATGCTGGCGGCGGTCTTCGGCAACAGCCCGTTCCTGACCGAATGCTTGCTGGCCGAACCGCCTTTCCTGCAAAGGCTGCTCGAGGACGGCCCGCAAGCGACCTTGGCGCGGCTCTTGGGCGAGATCGAGCAAGGCACCCCCGGGCTCGACACGCCCGACCTCATGGCAAGGCTCAGGATCGCCCGCCGCCGCACCGCCTTGACCATCGCGCTCGCCGATCTCGCCGGCGCCTGGCCGGTCGAAGAGGTGACCCAGGGATTGAGCCTGTTCGCCGACCGCGTGCTCGAGGTCACGGTCGATCACGTTCTAAGGCAGGCGCATGCCGCCGGGCGGCTGCAGCTGGCCGATCCCCTCAGGCCGAGCGCGGGATCGGGCTTCTTCGTGCTCGCCATGGGCAAGCTCGGCGCCCACGAGCTCAACTACTCGAGCGACATCGATTTGATCGTCCTCTACGACAGCGCGCTTCCCGCCTATGGCGAGATCGACGATCTGCAGGCGCGCTTCGTGCGCGCGACCCGCGAGCTCGTCCGCATCCTCGAGGAGCGTACCGCCGAAGGCTATGTCTTTCGCACCGACCTCAGGCTTCGCCCCGACCCGTCGGCGACGCCGGTCGCCCTCTCGGTCGACGCGGCCGAGGTCTACTACGAGAGCCTCGGCCAGAACTGGGAGCGTGCCGCCATGATCAAGGCCCGGGTCGCCGCCGGCGACAAGCCGGCAGGCGAGCGCTTCCTCAAGCATCTCCGCCCATTCATCTGGCGGCGCAGCCTCGACTTCGCCGCGATCCAGGACATCCACTCGATCAAGCGGCAGATCTATGCGCACCGCGGCGGCCGCGACATCAGCCTCAATGGCCACAATTTGAAGCTCGGCCGCGGCGGCATCCGCGAGATCGAGTTCTTCGCCCAGACCCAGCAGCTCATCTGGGGCGGGCGCGACCCAAGGCTGCGAGCGACGGCGACCTGCGCCACGCTCGAGGCCCTGGTCGAGGCCGACCGGGTGGAGGCGAAAGCCGCCGCCGAGCTCATCGAAGCCTATCGCTACCTGCGCAAGGTCGAGCACCGCCTGCAGATGATCGGCGATGCCCAGACCCAGACCTTGCCCGAAGACGATGCAGGGATGCGCCAGCTCGCGGTCTTTCTGGGGTATCCCGATGCCGCCTCGTTCGGCCAGGCGCTGCTCAAGAACCTGCGAACCGTCGAACGCCACTACGCGCATTTGTTCGAGGAGGCGCCCAGCCTCAGCACGCCGGGCAATCTGGTCTTCACCGGCGCCGACGATGATCCCGGCACGGTCGAGACCCTCCGCTCGCTCGGATATCGCGACACCTCCATGGTCTGCCAGACCGTCCGCGGCTGGCACCATGGACGTCATCGCGCCACCAGGAGCGAGCGGGCGCGCCAGCTCCTGACCGAGCTCATGCCGGCGCTCATCGGCGCGCTCGCCAAGACCGCCGATCCCGATGCGGCGTTCCTGCGCTTCGATGAGTTCCTGTCGCGGCTGCCGGCCGGCGTCGCCCTCTTCTCGCTCTTTCATTCCAATCCGGGCCTGCTCGGGCTCATTGCCGAGATCATGGGTGCGGCACCCAGGCTGGCCGAGGCCTTGAGCCGGCAACCGGCGCGCCTCGATGCGGTCTTGAGCGAGCAGTTGGAAGCCCTGCAGCCCGCCGCTCCCCAGCTTCGCGCCGACCTCGAATCGATGCTGACCCAGGCCCGCGACTACGAGGACATGCTGGATCTGTCGCGGCGCTGGCTCGAAGACCGCAAGTTCCGCCTCGGCGTCCAGGTGCTGCGCGGCCTGATCGATGCGGAAGCGGCCGGACCCGAGCTGGCCGATCTCGCCGAGACCGTGGTTTCGGTCTTGATGCCGCTCGTGGCCGGGGCCTTCGCCGAGACCCACGGCCGGGTTCCCGGCGCCGACATGGCCGTGCTCGCCTTGGGCAAGCTCGGCGGCCGGGAGATGACGATCGCCTCCGACCTCGATCTCATCTTCGTCTATGACGCGGCGGTCGACGTCGAATCCGACGGCCCGAAGCCGCTGCTCGCCGGGCAGTATTTCGGCCGGCTCAGCCAGCGCCTGCTGGCCGGGCTCTCGGCCTTGACCGCGGAGGGCCGCATGTACGAGGTCGACATGCGCCTCCGGCCGTCGGGCAGCAAGGGACCGATCGCCTCCAACCTCGAAGGCTTCGTGCGCTACCATGACGAATCCGCCTGGTCCTGGGAGCACTTGGCCTTGACCCGCGCCCGGCCGATCGCCGGACCCGAAGGGCTGCGGCAAGCGGCGACGGCGGTGATCAAGGACGTGCTGACCCGCCGGCGCGATCCCGACAAGCTCATCATCGACGTCGCCGACATGCGCCAGCGCATGGCGAAGGAGCAGGCGCGCCCAACCGGCACCATCTCCGATTGGGAGATCAAGCATCGCAGCGGCGGGCTGGTCGATGTGGAGTTCATCGCCCAGTATCTCCAGCTCCGCCACGCCCATGACCATCCCGAGGTGCTGGCGACCAACACCACGGTGGCGCTTGAGAAGCTGGCGGAGGCGGGCCTGATCGCCAAGCGTACCGCCGCCGAGCTCATCCGCGCGACCGGGTTCTGGCGCCGGTTGCAAGGCCTGTTGCGGCTGACGGTCAGCGGCGAGCCCGAGGATCGGACCATTCCCGACGGCGTGAAAGAGGCCCTGGCGCTGGCCGGCGGCGCCGCCGACTTCGATCGCCTGAAGAGGGAGATGAGCGATGTCGCCCGGCGCGTCGGCCGGCACTATCAGCGGCTGATCGAGGCGCCGGCGGCAAAGCTGGCGGAGAAGCGAAAGAGCAAAGGAGCAACTGCATGAGCCTCAAGCTTGGCGATAAGGCCCCTGACTTCACCTTGCCCGCCGCGGGCGGCGGCGAGGTGAAGCTGTCGGCGCTCAAGGGCAAGAAGGTGATCGTCTACTTCTATCCGCGCGACGACACGCCGGGCTGCACCAAGGAGGCCTGCGGCTTCCGCGACAACCGGCCGAATTTCAGCAAGGCGAAGGCGGAGGTCATCGGCATCTCCAAGGACTCGGTCGCCAGCCACGACAAGTTCAAGAAGAAATACGAGCTGCCCTTCACGCTGGCATCCGATCCCGAGACCAAGGTGATCGAGCGCTACGGCGCCTGGGTCGAGAAGAGCATGTATGGGCGCAAATACATGGGGATCGACCGCTCCACCATCCTCATCGACGAAAAGGGCGTGGTCCGCGCCATCTGGCGCAAGGTCAAGGTCCCGGGCCATGTGGACGAGGTGCTGGAGGCGGCGAAGGGGCTGTAGCGCCAAGGAAGCCCCCACCCCGACCCTCCCCCGCCTGTGGCGAGGGAGGGAGTCAAGATCGGCCCTGCTCCCTCCCCCATGCGTCAGCGTGGGGGAGGGTCGGGGTGGGGGCTTGGTCGGTGCGTTGTCCCGCCCCGCGCGTGCCCGGGACCGGGACAGTGGGACAGGCCCTACTCCCTCTCGCCGTCCTTCTTGAACGGCGATTCCGTCATCAGGGCGGCGATTTCCGCGGCGGCGTGGCGGCGCTCAACTGCGTGGGCGACCAGGCTCGAGCGTTGCATGAGAATAAAGGAAGTCGAAACTTTGCCGCGGGCGGAACGTGAAGCGCCAAAAGAAAACAATTGAGCAACAGCCACAGATTGAATACAAACACTAAAGCACTCGTAGAGCGACTGTCTCACATGACCCTTGCCGAAGACATCGTGAACGTCGCGCCCGCTCAGCCGCAGCTTAAGCTGATTCACACAACCTTAGTTGCTGCGTTTCGCGCCATTTGCGACGAGGAAAGGCTTGAGCCTTATAGGTGCCCGATAATGGGGACGGATCTCGTGTACCTGTTCTACGGTCGACCGGCGTATCGGCCAGGAGGCTTTGCGCGAACAGAAATCCATCGAGATCTTAGGCCTGTATTTTTCTTGTTTGATGCTGAACTCATAGACCAGTACCACTCCGTCTACCCATGCGACACGGGCGCCCATCATAGGGGCCTCTTTGATGCGCAACTCAGCGGAATTACTCTTTGCCAACTCAACTGTCAGACGATCGAATTTGCCGCGCAACGAGTCGTGGCAAGGTTCTTCCGTTCCAATTTTAATTATTTTTTTGGTCGTGCAACGACATTACTGATACCGCCCGCGACAAATCCCGTCGCTGACGCCTTTCACAAACTACTGACGGCGCCAGGGACTCGGGACCACGATGACCGGTGCCTTACTGTTGAGGTGCAGCGGCCAACAAGCCTTCCTCTACCGGGGCGGTTGCGCGCCCTCTTGCTCCCCGACGACGTCGCAGCCGAAATGGCTGCAAGAGTGCAGCTATTCGAATCAAACGGCGTCGATGTGCAAATATATCATCCACAGGCGATGAGCAACCCATCGAGGATTGTTGAGCAGCAGTTCGAGCGAATTGCGAAAATGCAGGATATTCAGTAATGGCAGCGGAATACAATCTGGCTGGGTACGTTAATGCGCGTGGAAAAATACCAGCAATCTTCGTTCCAGTATTTTCCGCTCGCGAGAATAATGATTCTTTCATTCAAGCTTGCGGTATTGATAATACGATAATTGATTTTGACGTCTTAGTTCCCAACGATTGGGAATGCATTGAAAGCCAAGGCGCTCCACTCGAAACGCCGGTGGTGACCCCCGGCGAAGAAATCCTTTGTTGGGTAGCGCTCGAAGAGAGACCCAGAGGGCACCTGGTTGGTCGGTACAAGAAGGTACAGAGTCAGCTGCTCACGCGTCGGAGCCTGATCGCGCGGATAGATAGCCCCTTTGAGCGCCTGGATTTTGCTCAACTGGCGGGCGATCCAGCGTGGTTTGAGGAAGAGGGTGTCGAATGCGAACGAACGTTGGTGACGGGGGGAGCTAGCCGGCGCCTCAAGTGGTTGCAGGAAGCAATCCTGCAGAGCCGTGCTCTTTTTGCTCTGCACGCAATATTGAGACAGCGAGGTCTTCCTTCCGCAGCCCGGCATCAAGTTGCGACAAACCTGAGCCTGTTCGTGACCGACAAAGCAATCACCTTCAACCAATCTAAGTTGACGAGCGCGCTTGGACACGCGCCCCTCCAAGAGGATGACCTACAACGATTTCATACATTTCTTCAGACCGACTTAGTTTGTTGCTACGCTCGTCGGAGAATTCTCGCCGATCCTACTACAACGAGCGTGACCGCAACATCGGCGCGGACCGAGCCCCTTGTCTCTGCGCCTCCAAGTCCCATTGTCGCTCCGCCAGCCGTTTCCAGCGGTTGGTGGCGCGCCGCTTCTGATCTAGACGAGGATCAAACGCGAGCGTTTCGGTGGCCTTTGGACGGGAACTATTTGCTAGTCGGTCCCCCCGGGTCAGGGAAGAGCAACATACTCGTCCTTCGAGCCTCGTATGTTGCCTCGACAGGACAGAGCAACGTGCGATTGCTTACCTACACGAGAGTGCTGAGAGAGTTCATAGCAAGCGGGTGCGGAGATTACATAAACTTTCCCGAAGATCAGGTGATGACCATAGCGGGTTGGATAAATCAATTCCTTGACGAGCGCGGTTTTCCCCGGCCTGACACACGAGATTACGATGAGCCTGCAGCTTGGGCGGCAAGGCTGTTAGCTCTGAAGGAAGCCGCCGAAGGAGTTAGCGATTATTACGACTCCCTCATCGTCGATGAGGTCCAAGATCTTCCGGGCGAAGTGCTGACAATCATGAGTCGGCTCACAACTCGATTGTATATGGCAGGAGACGTACGCCAGCGTATCTTTGAAAAGGACGCAAAAGATAGCGGAATTAGAGCTGCTGAGAATATCGCCGATGAGGTGGTTCGGCTCCGTTGGCACTACCGAATCGGACCAGCGATTTGCAGGTCCGCGGATCGTATTCTGCCATCAGAGGAACCGCTTATTGACACATGCAAGTACAATTCCGCTCTCGGCTCGCGAGTTGAGGTCCATCAAGGCGCAAACCTGGAATCCCAGTGTAGTCTACTCGCTCGCACGCTCGACACTCAGCTGCGAACGTATGGCAATGAAGCACTTGGAGTCATAACTGGCCGCCGTGAGACCCGCGACTTCATCAACACGTATCTGAGTGACACTCCGCTGGGAACTCAGACAAAAGTGATGTCTTCGGGTACGGATGAACCATGGTACGATCCCGTGCGTCCAATTTGCATAATGACCATTCAAGCAGCAAAGGGTTCCGAGTTTCGCGCCGTACATTGGGTTCAGGCAGATGACACTCCGTACTTCACGCGGGAAAAGGCGTACGTAGTCTCGACTCGCGCGAAGACTGCCTTGGACGTGTATCATTCAAGGCCACTGCCTGCGGTGCTGAACTCGGCTTTTTCGCAGCTGCGCCCACCGAGGTCGCCCTTCTGATGCCTTCAATCGACATTCGGCAGCGCAAAGTCCCTAAAGATCAGCTGATCTCTATCCTTCGGGATACGGAGGTCGGATGGCGCGAATCCCACGTCACCCCGACTTCGGCGCTCGATCCGAAGAGCGGCGAAGTAACGCTGGTCTACACGGCGAATGGTTTCCATCGCCCGTTCTTAATGATTGTCCCGACCTCGGACCAACGCGACATATTGGCCCGCATAAGCACGTTTGGTGCTGATGTAGCGCCCCTGAGCCAATGGATGAGAGTCGTTACTTCGGACTGGGCTCGACGGCTCTTGAATGATTCGATCAGTCCCAGCTTTGGGAATTTAGCGCCAGCTTGGGTAGGCGCGATATTAGGCGAAGTGCTAATCCGCGAACCGGTCGAGCTCACCGAGATCCCGATCAGCTGGGTGCATGCGACTTACGGCTATTCGGTCGCCCGCTTCCGCGCCCTCTGGGGGGACATACGATCTCCACACAAAATCGTCGACGACATCATCGCCGGGCGTTTGCTCCTAAGAGCAGAATCCTTACGTCCCCCGGAGGGGCTTGCAGCCATCTGGTTCCACTTGCTTGACCTCCAATCAGGCACGGGCGTTTCGCTGGTATCGCCGACGTCCGAGCAGGAAATCATTCGTTCTGCCCTCACCGAGATTCAAGGCTCGGGGACCATCAGCGAAAAGTCGGTCGAGCTGATGGCGCGTGAAGCGCCGGACCTACGGGACCTTTCTGTAATTGAGACTATTGGCGCTGAAGATCGCGTGCGCTTGTTTGATCGTTTCGTCGAGGTCTTGCGCGAGATGACTGGGCGCAGAGAGGCTAAAGGTCGAGAGCTGCTGCGCTTTGCCATTGGCTATCTCGTCGGGCGCATCGGTGCTGGCGAGACGAATCTAAAGTTGCTGAATGTGATCAGTCGGAATGAACCAGCAACTATGGTGTGGGCGACAACTTTGCCTGCATTATTCCGCCCATTTCCATGGGGTCGAGCATTTGATGGACTTGGTCGCTTAATTCTTCGGGACCTATTGGCCCCATTGCACCCAACAGATATTCCTGTCGCGGACATAAGTCTCGATGAACTGCGAGTGATTGTGAATCCGCAAGTTGACTATAAGCGACTTCCGTTTCGCACTTGCCAACGCGCATTTGCGCTCGTTGAACTCGCGCCAGGTGTATCGCATGCTATGAGTCTCCAAGGCACGATCAGGCATCCGCGCGCTAGCAACGTTAGTTCATCGACCCAGACGCCCCTTCTTCCGAACATTGAGAACCGAGAATTCGCGAATACACCAGGCAACGGATATGACCTGCAGGCGTTTCTGGCCGACTTACAGGACGTCATACAGCGCGGCTTGGACAGGGTTTCGGGTGGCCAAGCGCCCCAAGGCTTGAAATACCCGAAAAAGAGAGCAACCCATCAACGGCGCCCGTAGGTGCTTGGCTCGTTGGTATTTAACGCATCGGCTTCACCCTACCTGCCAACTGATCCGCCGCGGCCGCGATGGCCGATGCTTTGGCAACGTCAATCTCCTGGGCCGGAACTGAGGGGACAACCAGCTGAGACTTCGCAGCTAGCTCACCCCCTACTCTGCCTCGCCGTCCTTCTTGAACGGCGATTCCGTCATCAGGGCGGCGATTTCCGCGGCGGCGTGGCGGCGCTCGCGGCTGAGATAGGTCTCGATCGCTTGGCGCAGTCCGGCATCGGCGATCCAATGGGCGCTGTAGGTCGCGGACGGCAGGTAGCCCCGTTGGATCTTGTGACGGCCTTGCGCGCCGGCCTCGACCCGCTTCATTCCGTGCTCGATGGCAAAGTCGATGGCGCGGTAGTAGCAGGCCTCGAAGTGCAGGAACCTGTACTCGCCGTTGCAGCCCCAATTGCGGCCATAGAGCGTGTCGGCGCTGCGCAGATTGAGCGCGCCGGCGACGAAGCGGCCGCCGGACTCCGCCAGCACCAGGACCACCCGGTCGGCCATGCGCTCGCCCAGGAGCTGGAAGAACGACCGGGTGAGATAAGCGTGTCCCCATTTGCGGTCGGTGGTGTCGGTATAGAAGCCGTAGAAGGCATCCCAGTGCCTGGGCTCGAGCTGGGAGCCGGTGAGCGTCTTGATGGCGATGCCGCCGGCAACCGCCTCGCGGCGCTCCTTCCTGATCGACTTCCGCTTGCGGCTCGAAAGCGCGCCGAGGAAGTCATCGAAGCTGGAATAGCCGTGGTTCTCCCAATGGAACTGGTAGCCGATGCGCTGGAGCCATCCGGCGGCGCCGAGCCGGCGCCACTGCTCCTCTTCGGGAAATGTCGTATGCACCGAGGAGGCGCGCCGGCGGCGGGCCAGCTCCTCCGCCGCCTCGATGAGCGCCCGCTCCACCTGATCGCGCTCGGCGCCGGGACGCACCAGGAGCCTCGGGCCGGCGACCGGGGTGAACGGCACCGCCATCTGCAGCTTCGGATAGTAGCGGCCGCCGGCGCGCTGATAGGCTTCGGCCCAGGCGTGGTCGAAGACATATTCGCCGTAGGAGTGGCTCTTCAAATACAGTGGCGCCGCACCCAGCATGCGCGCCTGCTCGTCCTCGACCACCAGATGCTGCGGCAGCCATCCCGTCGTCGCCGCAACCGAGCCGCTCGCCTCCAAGGCATCGAGGAAGCCATGGGAGAGGAACGGGTTGTCGGCGCCGGCGCACTCATCCCACGCCGCCGGATCGATCTCGGCGATGCCGGGCACGACCTTGACAGTGAGGGGACCGCTTCCGTCGGGCATGGCCTGCCTTGAGCGTTGGCGCGCGGGCGGCCGGCTACAGCGCCAGCTCGAAAGTGCCCTCGACCTCGGTTGCCACACCCAGCGGCAGCGCGTTGGTGCCGACGGCGACGCGGGCGTGGCGGCCTTGCTCGCCGAAGACCTCGACCATCAGGTCGGAGGCGCCATTGATTACCTTGGGTTGGTCCTTGAAGCCGTCGATGCATTGCACGAAGCCGACCAGCTTCAAGACCCGGCCGATGCGGTCGAGATTGCCGCCGCAGGCCGCCTTGGCCTGGGCGATCAGGTTGAGCCCCGAGAGTCGCGCCGCCTGGGCGCCCTCCTCGACCGTCAGATCCTTGCCGATGGTGCCGAGGAATCGGAGCTCGCCATTCCAGACCGTGATCTGTCCCGCGACGAACAACAGCCGGCCGGAGACGGTATAGGGCACATAGTTCGCCGCCGGTGCCGCCGCCTTCGGCAGCTCGATGCCCAGTGCCTTGAGCCGCGCCTCGATGCGCCCGCCCGTCGCCGCGCTTGCATCCGCCATTCAAGGTCTCCTACCGCTCCAAGGGTTGCTTTAGGCAAACGATAGCCGCAGTCGAGCGGAAAGGGCCAGGGCTCCCGCACCTTCCGCCAGCCGGTGCCGGCAAAGCCGGTAAAAATGTCTCTGTTGCGGCGCCGAAGCTTGTCCCTTAGCTTCCTTTCCGATCCGAAACCGGAGGCCCCATGCCTGATACGGCGCTTACCAACTCTCCCATCGTCGCCCGCTACCGCGAGCGCACGCCCGGCTCCGCCACGCTCGCCGCCAGCGCCGGCACCTGTTTTCCCAGCGCCATCACCCATGACTCGCGCTATCTCGAGCCCTATGCGGTCTATATCGATCGGGCCTTGGGCGCCCATAAGTGGGACGTCGACGGCCACGAGTATGTGGACTATTTCGGCGGCCACGGCGCCCTCATTCTCGGCCACAACCACCCCGCGGCGCAGAAGGCGGTGCACGCCCAGGTCGACAAGGGCACGCATTTCGGCGCCAGCCACGAGCTGGAGGTGCGCTGGGCCGAGCTGGTGAAGGAGCTGGTGCCGTCGGCCGAGCGGCTGCGCTTCACCTCGTCCGGCACCGAGGCGACCTTGATGGCCTTGCGCCTGGCGCGCGCCTATACCGGGCGCGCCAAGCTGGTGCGCTTCATCGGCCATTTCCACGGCTGGCACGACCACATGACCTCGGGTGTGGCCAATCACTTCGACGGCTCGCCGACGGTGGGCGTGCTGAAGGGTGTGGCCGAGCCGGTCCTGCTCGCGCACGCCGGTGACGAGGCCGGAACCCGCAAGCTGATCGAAGCCAATGCCAAGGACATCGCCGCCGTCATCATCGAGCCGACCGGCGGCTCCTTCGGCCGCATGCCGCTCAAGCCGGAGTTCCTCACCTTCCTGCGCAAGATCACCCAAGAGAACGGCATCCAGCTCATCTTCGATGAGGTGGTCTCCGGCTTCCGCGTCGCGCCCGGCGGCGCCCAGGCGCATTTCAAGGTGACGCCGGACATGACCTCGCTTGCCAAGATCCTGGCCGGCGGCCTGCCCGGCGGCGCCGTCGTCGGCAAGAAGGATCTGTTCGACAATCTCGATTTCGCCGCCGCCAAGGCGAAGAACGGCGAGAAGATCAACCACCCCGGCACCTTCAACGCCAACCCGCTCTCGGCGGCGGCCGGCATCGCCACGCTCAAGATCATCAAGGAGACCGATGCCTGCGCGCGCGCCGCGAAATATGCCGACAAGCTGCGCAAGGCGCTCAACCAGGTGATCGCCGATGCGGGCGTGCCCTGGGCCGCCTACGGCACCTTCGGCGCCTGGCACCTCTTCACCAATCCCGAGCGCAAGCCCATCGATCCCTTGACGTTCGACCCGTTCGCGCAGCCGGAATCCACATACAAGTCGCAATGGAGCCCGACGATCGTGCACAAGATCCGCCTCGGCATGCTGATCCACGGCGTCGATGTCAGCCCGTCGCCGGGCGGTCCGGTCTCCGCCGTGCATAGCGACGCCGATCTCAACAAGACGGCGGACGCGATGAAGGCGACGCTCAAGATGCTGAAGGACGAGGGCGAAATCCGCCTCTAGGGGGCGATCCGTGCCGCTCGCGAAGGAGCTCCGCGATTCCTTCGAGAATCGCGCGCTTCTCTACTGGCACATCTATGACGAGCTCGAGACCGAGCTCGGCCCCGAGCGCGCCGAGAGGACGCCGGACGCGGTCGCCGATCGCTTCCTCGCGGCGAGCCCGGATCAGGGCCGTCTGTTCCCGACCGAAATCGTCCGCCGTGACGGCGAAGTCCACATCAAGGTCACCTCCTGTCCGCTCAAGGACGCTTGGGCCGAGGCGGATCTGCACGCTCAGGATCTCGCCGCCATCTGCCGTATCGCCGGCCGCTTCGACAACGGCCTCTTCGGGGCGTGCGGCATTCGCTTCGCCGCCGACACCTGGCAGCCCGGAGGCACCGGCTGCTGCCATCTGCATCTCCGGCCGTAGCGACGCGGCAAGCAGCGAACTTGGCCGCTAGGTTCGGAGCGCCTGCGGCAGGCCGTGCTCGAAGCAGTAGTAGAGCGTCTGAAAGCCGGAGCGCAGCGCCGCGGCGCGGGGCTTGATGGCCTCCGGGCTCTCGCCTTCGACCAGGATCTTGGCGATCATGGCGGCGATCTCGTCCATCTCCCTCTCCATCATGCCGAGCCGGGTCACCTCGATGGTGCCCAGGCGCAGCCCGCCCGGATAATCCCAGTCGCCGGGCTTGTCGTCCGGGATCAGGTTCTTGTTGGTGATGATGTCGGCGCGCTCCAAGGCCTGTGCGGCCTTCAGCCCGCGACCGAACCCGCGCACATCGGCGATCGCCTGATGGGTCTCGGTGAAGCCCTTATGCGCGCCCAGCATCGGGATGCCGCGCTCCGATAAGCCCCGCGCCAGCGCCTTGGCATTCAAGACGATCTGCGCCATGAAGCGATCGGCGAAGGCCAAGGCCTCGGCGGTCGCCAGCGCCAGGGCCGCCACCCGGTTCACCTGATGGGTCGCCGCCCAGACCGGAAACACCGCATGGGTCACGGCCTCGGTGAGCGCCGGGTCGTCCCAAAGCAGGATGCCCGATTGCGGCCCGGCGAAGGTCTTGCCGGCCGATCCGGTCATGATGTCCGCACCCTCGCCCAACGGATCCTGGAACTGCCGGCCGCCGATGAGTCCGAGCTGGTGGGCGGCGTCGAAGAAGAGCCGGCCGCCCCAGGGGGCGAGGATCTCCTTCATGCCTGCGACCGGCTGCGGGAACAAGGTCATCGACAGGCCGAGGGCGACCAGCACCGGCTTCTCGCGCAAGGCCGCCAGGCGGAACGCCTCCATATCGACGACGAGCTCATGCGGGTCGATCGGCAAATCGACGACCCGGCGGCCCATGGCGCCGGCAGGTCCGTCCATGCGGTTGGAGGAATGGCCGCCCACGGGCTGGGTTGCCGCCATCACCGTGTCGCCGGGCTTGGTCAGGCCCGTATACACCACCGCATTGCCGATCATGCTGGCGCAGAGACGATGGTCGGCATAGTTGCAGCGGAAATGCCGCTTCAAGAGCTCGACGCAAAGCGCTTCGACCTCGTCGATGTGGCGCGTGCCGGCGAACCACCGATTGACCCGTCCGATATGGCCCTCGGCCGCTCTGGTCCCGATCTCGGCGGCGAGCAGCGCCCGCACGCCCGGGCTGGTCGGCGCCTCCGGGGCGAGAAGATTGATGCATTGCCGTCCCCGCCATTCGGCGTTGCGGTCGACCGCTTCGACGATCGCCCTGCCCATGGCTTCGGCATCGCCCGCGGCATCGAGGATCCGACGCGCCTCGGCCAGAACGTCGGGATCGTGCACCTCGATCCGGTTCGCAAACCGCGCCGCCGCTTCCGTCATCGGAGCCTCCCCCACAAATCCGGGACCAAGGCTAGCGTGCAATCGGCAAAAAGAAATTGCCATTTTCCATGCCAAACTTGGCAAAATAGCCGGGCCGGATGGGGGTTTCACGCAATCGGTGGAAAGTCATGCGCCAGATACGAAGGAAAGCGAAAGCGGCGGAAACGGCGGCACCCGCGTCGCTCGACGCCATCGACCGCAAGATCCTGAACGCGCTCCAGGACGACAACCAGCTGACCAATCTCAAGCTCGCCGACCGGGTCGGGCTGTCGGCGCCGGCCTGCCTCAGGCGCGTCCGGCGCCTGCGCACGGCAGGCGTCATCATCAAGGACGTGGCGCTGGTCGATCCGGCCAAGGTCGGCCAGACGGTGATCGCCTTCGTCGGGGTCGAGCTCGACCGCCAGCGCGAGGACGTGCTCGCCAGCTTCGAGGCGAAGATCGCCAAGGAGCCGCAGGTGCAGCAGTGCTACTTCGTCTCCGGCGAGATCGACTATCTCCTGGTCGTCGCCTGCAAGGACATCGACAGCTACAACGCCTTTGCCCGCCGGGTGCTGGCGAACGAGCACAACATCAAGTGCTTCCGCACCAGCTTCAACCTCGCCCGGATCAAGGCGGAGACCAAGATCCCGCTGGAGGCGTGAGCCTCTTCCCGCTTGCGGTCAGTGGCGGAAGTCGGGCTCTTCCTTGTCGAGCACGCGCTTCATCGCGGCGATGAGCTTCCTCGAATAGTTCCCGCCATCCGTCTCGACGACGTTCATTACGCTTGTAACAACCGCCGGTGCGACCGGCTGCAGCTCCCGTCCGGTTTGCATCGCCAGCAATTGCCAGCGGCAGAGATCCTCCAGGGAATTCAGCCGCATGAACGCTTCCGCCGCCGTGTCGCCGACGACCAGCGGGCCGTGGTTGCGCATCATGATGGTGTGGCAGTCGCCGAGGATGGCGGCGACCCGGAGGCCTTCCTCGTAGCTGAGCGCCACGCCGGAATAGACCTCGTCATAGGCGGTGCGTCCGACATAGCCGAGCGCGCTTTGATGCACCGGCTCGATCCGCGCCCCTTTGATGAGACAGAGCGCGGTTGCGTTCGGCATGTGGGTGTGCAGCACGCATTTCGCCGCTTTGTTGGCGCGGTGGATCGGGGCGTGCAGATAGAAGGCGGTCGCCTCGACCGTGTGCTCGCCCTCGATCACCTTGCCGTCGAGATCGCAGACGACCAGGTTGGAGGCCGTCACCTCCGACCAGTAGAGCCCTTCCGGCGTCACCAGGAAATGCTCCTCCGAGCCCGGCACCATCAGGCTGAAATGATTGCCGACGCCCGATTGGTAGCCCAGCCGATAGGCCCAGCGGCAAATGGCGGCGAGATCGGTGCGCGCCTCGAAGAGTTCGTCGTTCCGTCGCATGGACTGCTCACTTCCTTTCTTTGCCGCCGAGGCCAAGCACGTAGCCGGCGATGGCCGAGAGATCGCGGTCGCGACCGGGATAGCCGATGAGCTGCACGCCCAGAGGCATCTTGTCGACCATGAGCAAAGGCAGCGAGAGCGCCGGCGTGCGCAAGGCCGAGCCCGGCAGGTTGAAGATGGCGTTGCCGGTCGACGCGAGGCCCAGGGGTGCTATGCCGGGAGCCGCCAGCGTGATGCAGGCATCGACGTCGCCCGTCAGCGACTGCAGCATCGAGCGCATATGCTCGCGCCGGCGCAGGAGCGCTGCATAGGCATCGGGGGTCATGGCGCGGCCATCGGCGATCGCCTTGCGCAAGCCCGGGCTGAGGCCGGCTCCGGCGCGATGATCCAATTCGGCAAAGGGCCAGAGCTTCTCCCAGTCATTGATGCCTTGCGAGATTTCCATCGCATCGGCGAGCGCCCGCTCGAGCTGCTCCACCCGCCGCGAGGTCCGGCGGTTGACGAGGCTGACGCCGGCCTCCGTCAGCTTGGGCAGGAAGGCCTCGAACGCGACTTTGGCGCCGGCATCCGCCACCGCCCAGCCGGCGGTCTCCAGGACCGCCAGCACGTCGGGCCGGCGCGGCCCCGCCGGCGCCGCACCGCCGGCGAAGGCGGGGAAGCCCGGATCGCCGCCGACGCGGAGCGCGATCTCGTGGCAGACCGCCCAGGCATCCTCGATTGTGCGGGAGAGCGTGCCGAGGCAGTTCTGGCTGAAATTGTCGCTCGATCCGCCGCGGTTGAGCGCCCCGAAGGTCGGCTTGAAGCCGACGATGCCGCAAAAGCTGGCGGGGCGAAGGACCGAGCCGCCGACCTGGGTCCCGAGTGCGACGGGCACCATGCCGGCGGCAACGCACGCGGCCGAGCCCGAGGAGGAGCCGCCGGGCGTGCGCTTGGGGTCGTGGGGGTTGGTGGTCGGCCCCGGGGGTGCGCCGGCGAACTCGGTGGTGACCGCCTTGCCGACGATCACCGCACCCGCCTGGCGGAGAGCATAGGCCGCCGCCGAGTCGCGCCCGCCGTTCCAGCCTTTGAACACCGAGCTGCCGAATTCGGTCGGCAGATCCAGCGTTTCGATGATGTCCTTGATCGCGACCGGCATGCCGTCGATGAGCGAGAGCGGCTTGCCGGCCCGGTAGCGCTCGCTTGCGGCGTCGGCCGCACGCTTGGCGCCCTCGGGGTTGATCGCGACGAAGGCCTTGACCGTCGGCTCACGCTCCTCGATGCGCTTCAAGCAGGCTTCGAGGAATTCACGTGGAGATTGCCGGCCGGTGCTAAAGCGCTCACGTGCCCGGCCGAAGCTGAGATCCGTCATTTATTTGGCCGCCCCCTGTCGCCGCTGCGGCCGCCCGCGAAGATAGAGAGCGGCGGGCGCAACTGCACAGGAGGAGATGGCGGCTGTCAATAAGGGGCGGGCGTCTTAGCGCGGGTAGAGCCCATCCTCCCGCGCGCGCACGCGGATGAGCGCCGCCAACAGCGCCAGGGTCGGCATGGGGACGCCGGCGGAGGCCGCCAGCTCGAGCGGGACGGTGTAGAGCGCGTCGATCTCCATGGGCCGGCAGGCGGCGAGGTCCTGCAGCACGCTCGGGCGGTGGCCGAGCTTCAGGTTGGTGGCGACCACCCGCTCCACGTCGAACTCGATGGCGCAGCCCATGGCCTGGATCAGCGCCAAGGTCTCGCCCATCACCCGGCGCGAGGTCTCGATCAGCACTGGCTCCTCATAGGTGGCGCGCACCGGCGAGCGGGTCAGCACGCACATGGGTCCGGCGCTGAGGTTGAAGGCGACCTTCTCCCAGATCATGTTGCGGATGGTCGGGGTCACGGTGATCGGCAAGCCGGCGGCGCGAAACGCCTCGGCGAGCGCCTCCAGCCCGGGCGTCGTGCTGCCGTCGGGCCGGCCGAGGAAGGTGCCCCGGGTATTGCCGCTCACCATTTTGATATGACCCGGGGCCGGCACCGAGCTCGCCGGCCAGATGACCCCGCCGACCAGCCGCTCGGCCCCGATCGCGGCCCGCAGACGGTCGCCCGGATCGAGGCGCGCCAGGCTCTTGCCGTCATCGGGCCCGCCCCGCCCGAGGAAGTACCACCAGGGGATGCCGTTGGTGAGAAAGGCGACCGGTGTATCGGGCCCGAGCAACGGCCCGATGGAGTCTGCGACCGAAGGCAAGGAGGGCGCCTTGACGGTGACGATCACCGCATCCTGGATTCCGAGCCGGGTCGGATCGTCGCTGGCCGGAAGGCGGGCATGGATTGAGCTGCCGTCGGCCAGCTCGACCGTGAGCCCGCGCTCCTGGATCGCCTTCAGGTGAGCCCCACGGGCGACCACCGACACAGCGGCCCCGGAGCGATGCAGGAAGCCAGCCAAATAGCCGCCGATGGCGCCGGCGCCGAAAATGCAGATTTTCACGGTAGGGGTCCCCTCGACGAACAACGAGTCTCGCGTCGCATCAGCATCCGGATCTCCAAGAGCGGCGCAAGAGGATTCCGCTCGAGCGCCCGCTCCCCAAACAATATTTCCGATAAGGCCGCGCGGCCCATGCATACATTTGCTACAATGCCGCCGCTGCTATGAAGAGAAACGCTCCTGCCTGAAATCCTCAATTCGCTTGCCGATCGCGCCGCCGGCTCATGGCGGGAGTTGGTGCGGCCCTACGCCAGGCCCAGCACGCGGCAGGGCGTCATCCAGCTCCTGAGCACCGCCGCGCCGTTCCTCGGCCTTACCGCAGCGATCATCGGCGGGCTCGACCATGGCGTCTGGGCCGCATCCATGCTGGCGGTGCCGGCGGCGGCGTTTCTGGTGCGGCTCTTCATGATCCAGCACGATTGCGGCCATGGGTCGTATTTCCGATCGCGCTGGGCCAACGATCTCCTTGGCAGCGTACTGGGCGTGCTGACCTTGACCCCGTATGCGTTCTGGCGCCACCGCCACGCGGTGCATCACGCGACCTCCGGCAATCTCGATCGTCGCGGCACCGGCGACATCGCCACCCTGACGGTTCGCGAATACGTATCGAGCCCGCCATGGCGCCGGCTGGTCTACCGTCTGTATCGCCACCCGCTCATCCTGTTCGCGCTCGGCCCGATCTATCTGTTTCTCCTCCGCTACCGGATCCCGACGGGAAGCCCGGTTCGCGAATGGCGCTCATGGTCGAGCGTGCTCGGCACGGACGCGGCCCTGGCGGGCGTTAGCGTGCTCCTCGCCTGGACGGTCGGGTTGGGCCCGTTCCTCTCGGGCTATCTTCCGGTCATCATCCTTGCCGCGGTGGCGGGTGTTTGGCTGTTCTATGTCCAGCATCAGTTCGAGCACGCCTACTGGGAAACCGGGTCGCGCTGGAGCTATCACGCAGCGGCTCTCGAAGGCTCCTCCCTCTATGATCTACCCCGCCTGCTGCACTGGCTCACCTGCCATATCGGGTTCCATCACATCCATCACCTGTCGAGCAAGATTCCCAACTATCGCCTGCGCGCCTGCTTCGAGCAAAATCCGGCGTTTCACCGGGTTGAAAGAGTCTCGCTCAGGCAGAGCCTCAGATGCGCGCGGCTTGCGCTCTGGGACGAGGACCTGAAACGGCTCGTCTCGTTCCGGCAGGTTCGCGCCCAAGGCTGAGCCGCCACGCCGGTCCGGACGAGAAGCCGATCCCAGGCCGGGCCCTCCGCCGCTAGTGTGATGATTCCGAAGTTCGTCGGCGAACTTCGGAATCATCACACTAGATTCAATAGATTGGTGGCCCGCTTATCCCTGAAATTCGCGGACGAATTTCAGGGGCGGAACACTTGGGCCGGACGCACCGATTAAAGACTCGTTCATACTTTTGCATAGTCGCTTCACCGTCGGTCTCCGCCGACAATGCGCGCAAGGCGGGATCGGATGCTCCATCCTTTGGGATTCGGGGCACGCGCTTGCCGCGAGCGCCCGAAGGAGGAACCGATGGCGGGGAAGACCGAGGAGGCACCGGCGCCGATGAGCCGAAGGGTGAGCTGCGCCGAGCGCAAGCTCTTGGATGTGCTCGCGATCACCAACGACGTCTATGTCGAGCTCGACCGCGAGCGCACCATCGTCGATGTCTCGCCTCGGGTGGAGCAGCTCATTGGCGTTCGGCCGGATCAGATCATCGGCCGCAAATCCGCCGACCTGCCGGATCCCTCGCTCGACGACGACGGGGTTCTGGCGTTCCGGCACGCCTTCGAGCGGCGGGTGCCGTTCCGCGATCTGGTCGTGCCCATCGTGCTGCCCGGGAGCAAGCATTTCTGGATCCGCATGAGCGGCGTTCCGGTGTTTGATGAGGACATGCACGGGACCCGCACGGACGCCCATGAGCCGGCGGGAGACGAGGCGTTTCGGGGCTTTCGCTGCATGGCCTCCGACGTCACCTCCTTCGAGCTCGCTCGCCTGCGCCTGGCGCAGCAGGAACGCATGCTGGCGATGGGCCAGCTCGTGGGCGGTATTGCCCACGATTTCAACAATCTCCTGGCCGCGATCATCGGCTTTTCCGCCCTGTTGCAGGAAGACCTTAGGGGCGATGCAGCCAAGCACGGGCTGCTCGAGCGCATCATCCAGGCCGGTCACGGGGCCAAGGAGCTGATCGAGCGGCTGCTGTCCTTCGCACGGCGGAGCAATGCGGCACCGGAGCGGCTGCGCCTTGCCGACGTCGTGAACGAGGTTCTCTTGCGCGCCCATTCCGCCGTTCCCGCGGTGCTGCGCATCAAGACGCGGATCGACATTTCGAACGAAGCCGTGGTGATCGCGCATTCGGAGCTGATCGAGCTCGTCGCCAATCTCTGCGCCAATGCCGGCGATGCCTATCGGTCGGCTAGCGCGCGCGATGAGGCGGCGACCATCCAGCTCTCGATCGGCCGGGCGCCGCCGGAGTGCTCGACCTACCGGTTGCTCGCGAAGTCGGCGCTGACCTCGCCGGAGCGGGTGTCCGTCACCTCCCCCATCGATGGAACGCAGCGGATCTTCGTGAGCCATCTCGATCCGGCTCGCTCTTATGTCCGGCTCATGGTCGCCGACGCGGGATGCGGCATCGCGCCGGAGATTCTGCCGAGGGTGTTCGATCCGTATTTCACCACCAAGGATGTGGGCCAGGGTTCCGGGCTCGGCTTTTCGGTCGTGCATGGAATCGTGCTGGCCGCCGGCGGAGCCCTGTGCCTGACGACGGCCAGGGGCAAGGGGACCACGGTCGAAGTGTTTCTGCCGGTCGCGGAGCCGGATGCGGCTGCCGCAACGCCGCAAATCGCCAACGCCAGCGCCACCGCGCGCGTGCTCATGGCCGAGGACCGCCTCGAAGTGGGCGAGCTCAACGCCATGGCCCTCGAGCGCGCCGGCATGACGGTACGCCTCTACGGCAATGGCAAGGACGCTTGGAAGGCGTTCGCGGCGGATCCCGATGCATGGGATGTGGTCTTTGCCGACCAAGGCATGGCCGATCTCAAGGGAATCGACCTCGTTCATCGGGTGAAAGGGCTCCGACCCGCGACGCCTTGCGTGATCTATAGCGGTTCCAGCGACATGCTCTCGGAAGCCGCCGCGCGCCGGGCCGGCGTGGACGCCTATCTACGCAAGCCCGTCCTGCCCGGCGTCTTGCAGGCCGAGGTGGCGAGACTCATCGCCCGCAAACGCCGGTTGAACTAACGCGCGTTCCTGTTAGAAGACCGTCATGCGCGGGCTTGACCCGCGCATCCACGTCTTCCATCGAGCAGCTGCAGGACGTGGATGGCCGTGACAAGCACGGCCATGACGATTCAAAGTTGCGCGGGATTAGCAATGGCGCAAGGCCCGCCACGCCCGCCGCCCGCCTCATGAGGCGAGCATGCGCCTGACGCGCTCGGCCAGCTCTTCCGGCTTGTACGGCTTGCGCAGCACGCCGCTCACCCCCTGCGGCAGCTCGTGATCGTCGATGTGCTCGGCGGAATAGCCGGTGCACAGCAGCACCGGCAGGTTGCGGCGAACCATGGCCATCTGCTCGGCCAGCATGACCCCGGTGATGCCGGGCATGGTTTGGTCGGTCACCACCAGATCGACGGTCTCCGGATCCCGCTTCAACCGGTCCACCGCAAGCAGCGAATCGGTGAACCGCTCGACCACGTAGCCTTGATCGGTCAGCGTCATTTCCATGAGCCGGGCCAGCGATTGCTCATCATCGACCACCACGATGCGGGCACCCTTGCGCACATCCTTCTTCGAGGTCGCCCGCGCCTCGGCCGCCACCGCGGCCCCGTCGCCTGGAGCGACGATCTCGGTCTCGCTCGCGGCATGCAGGAACAAGGAGAAGGTCGTGCCGTGTCCCGGCCGGGAGCGAACGTGAATGGCGCCGCCATGGCTGTCCATGATGCTGGCAACCGAGGCCAGGCCGAGGCCGGTGCCCACACCCTTGGGCTTGGTCGTGAAGAACGTCTCGAAGATCCGCGACATCTTCTCCTGGTCCATGCCGCTGCCGTCGTCGCTGACGTCGATCCTGACATAGGGGCCGGGGGCGATGACGCCCCGCCACACATGCACCCAGCCGGTGTCGTCCACCGCCACCGTGTTCTGGTTTTCCGGCTTTCCCGCGCCCTCGGCCCGCAGAACCTCGGCGCGCCGCCCGTCCGTGCGCACCGTCTGCACCCTAACCCTGATCCGACCGGGGCGGCCGCCTAGCGCATAGGCCCCGTTGAGGCAGAGGTTCAAGAGAACCTGCTCCAAGGTCACCCGGTCGTGGCGCGCCACCGACACCGACTCGGCCCCCTCGACCTCGAGCGCCACCGATGACGGGAGCGCGATGGCGATCAATTTCCTGGCCTCGCGCACCGTCGTCATGATGTCGCCGACCGCGCTCTCGCCCTTCCGCGCCTTCACGAACTCCGTCAGGTTCTGGACGATCCGCTGGCCGCGCGTCGCGCCATCGACGATGTCCCGGTGCGTCTTGGCGACCAGCACGGCGGCATCCACCACCTGCATGATCACCCGCATCGTTTCGGGATCCCGCGCCTGCAGCTTCTCCGGCATCGCCATCAGGAGATCCAGCTGCACCTTGCTCAGCGAGGCGAAGCCCATGATCGCGGTCAAGAGATTGTTGAAGTCGTGGGCGACGGTGCCGACGATGGCGCCGATGGCGTCGCTCTTCTGCGTCTGCAGAACCCGCTCCTGGAGCGCCAGCTTGTCGCGTTCCTGGCGCCGCCGCTCCGTCGTGTCGGAGACCCACAGGAGCTCGCTGCCGCCGCCGACCTTGAGCACCTGGAAGCGGACCGAGCGGCCATCGGCGAGCGTGCGTTCCATCGCCCGCTCCGCGGTCGTCTCCATGTCCACGACCGCCGCCGGTTCGAGGCCGAAGCGACGCAAGAGACCTTCGATCGTCCTTCCTTGGAGGGCCTCGGCCTCCCGAGCGGCCGCCGCCGCCAGGCCGCAGAGGCGAAGGAAGCCCCGGTTCCAGAACACCGCGCCCAGCTCCTCCGCCAAGATCACCAAGCCGTCGGGAATGGTGTCCATGACGGCTCGCAGCATGTCGGCGCGATCCTTGATCTCGGTGAAGTCGCTGAGAAACAGGAAGAAGCCGCCATCATGGGTATTGGTTCTGCTGACCCGGACCCAGCGTCCGTCGACGAGCTGCACCTCGCCCCCATGCTCCAAGATCTCCCCGCCCGCCCCGGATGCGGCGGGTTGGAGGGCGCCGTCATCACCCTTGAGGCAGGCGCGCATCGCCGCGAACGCCGTATCGAATTCGGCACCCTCGAAGAAATTCGGCTCCACCGATGGAAAGAACGCCACCATCTGGCTGTTGGCGATGACGATGCGGCCCTCGGCGTCGACCAGCACCATGCCCTCATGCGAGCTCTCGAGCGCATCGATGAGGCGGTTCTGCGCGGACCGGCGCTGGGCCGTCTCGCGCTCCATCATGATGCGGATATTGTCCTGCATCACCGTCATCGAGCGGAGCAGGATGCCGGTTTCATCCATGCCGCCGACCGGAATCGGCGTGCGGAGCTCGCCGCCGGCGATGCGGTCGGCGATTTTGGCCGCCTCCGACAACGGCCGGATGATGCGGCCGGCGAGCAGCATCGTGATCGCCGCCCCGAACAAGAGGGCAAGCAGCAAGGCGCCGATGCTGATGTACTTGAAGCGGGCGATCGCGGAGATGCCTTGGCGCCGCTCGACGAAGGCGTGCTCGGCGGTGAGCTCGGTCAGGAGGTCGAAGCGATTGATGATCATTTCCGCCAGGTGGTCGAGCTCAGGCTCGCTGCCCGCTTCGCCCCGGCTCTCGCGCATTCCCATCCATTCGGCCGCCAGCCGCCTAATCTCCCAGATGATGCTGCGCTCCTGGTCGGACAAGGCGCGTTCCTCGGCGACGGCCAGGTCGCCGGCGAAGTTTCGCGCCAGCTCCTCGACATGGCGATCGATCTCGGGCCTGGCGCTGTCGGGAACCGCGCTGCGGCGGAGCAGCTCCTTGTCCATCTCGGTGAAGACCTGGCTCGCCGAGCGCGCGTAGTTGAGCGCCATCAACGGCCGGTCGTAGGTGTAGGCAACGATGTCGCCGGCTTCCGAGAGCACGTAGATGCCATAGACGCCGAGCATGCCCAGCATGAGCGCCATGGCGACGAAGGCCGCGAAGATCTTCGCGCCGATTGAGCCTTTGAGCTTGATGGCGGGGAACGGCATCTTGGACGAGTTCGCTACCCCTTCTTGACGCCCGGCAAAGGCGCTTCTTCTTGAGGGAGCCGACTTTACGCCCGAGACGGCCGCCTACAAAGGGGCCGGGGCGTCAGACCGCCGGCGCCACCGCGAGGCCGCGCACCTGGTGGCGCTCGATCAGGCGTTGGACCAGGCCGGAGGCCTTCGCCTCCTCGACGAAGCGGCGGAGGAAGGCCGCGCCCTTCTCGTTCGCCTTCACCGTGCCGATCGCCTGCTGCACCGCGGTGAAGCGTCCATCGAGAATGCGCGCACCGGGCAGCTTGCCGATGTCCGCCATGAGCCCGGGCTTGAGACCGGCCAGAGCGTCGAGCCTCTCGGCCACGAACAGCTTGGTCGCCGCCTCCAGGCTGGGGGCCCGCACCAGCTCGGCATGTGCGAGGTTGCGGGTGAGAAAGAGGTCATAGGCGCTCCTGGAAGCGACCGCGATGCGGTGGCCCGGGCGGTCGACCTCGGCGATGCTGTGCAAGGGCGAGCCCGCCGGCACCAGATATGTGGCCTCGATCTCGACATAGGCCGGGCTGAAGGCGATCGCCTCCGCCCGCGCCGGCTCGACTGCGATCAGGCCGATGTCCCAGACATTCTTCCCGGCCGCGTCGGCGAGCTCGCCCGGCCGCTGGAACGGCACATAGACGACCGGCACGCCCAGGCGCCTTGCGGCCTCGCTTGCCAGGTCGGGCGACACGCCCTCGGGATCGCCCGCCGGGCTCTTCCCGGTCACCAGCAGGAAATTGGAGAGGTTGATCCCCGCCCGCAACACACCGGTGGGGGCTAGCTCGGCGATGACGTCCTGCATGGGATGGGTCCGGCGATGATGGGCGAGGCTGAAGGTCCGATCCCGGACCCGGGCGGACACTAGAGCAGCATCGGGGCGGATGGAATCGCTTTGCGATATCATCGGGCCCTATGAAGCTGCTCTACTCTTTGAAAGATAGGGCAATTTCGCCCCTCTCGCAGCGGGAAGGACCGCGATGCCATCGAGTCCTGGCCGCATTCTGACGACCCATGTCGGTAGCTTGCCGCGGCCGCAGGAGCTGACCGACATGCTGTTTCGCCGCGCCGCCGACGAGCCGGTCGACCCAACTCGGTTCGAGGCGACGGTCGCCGAAGCGGTCATGGATGCCGTCCGCCGCCAGAAGCGGGCGAGCATCGATATCCCGAGCGACGGCGAGATGAGCAAGATCAGCTACGCCACCTATGTCTCAGAACGCTTGACCGGGTTTTCCGGCGACAGCCCAAGGCGGGTGCCCGCCGATCTCCTGGAGGTTCCCCGCTACATGAAGCGCCTGGCCGCAACCGGCGGCACGCCCAGCTTGCCGCGCCCCTGCTGCACCGGCGCCATAGAGGTCCGCACCACGGAGCCGCTCGAGGCCGATCTCAGCCGGTTCGCCCAGGCCTTGCAGGCGAACGGCTACACGCAAGGCTTCATGAACGCCGCTGCACCGGGGGTGATCTCGCTGTTTCAGCCGAACCGCTACTACAAGAGCGACGATGCCTATCTGGAGGCGCTGTCGAAGGCCATGACCGCCGAGTATCGCCGCATCGTCGAAGCCGGCCTCTATCTCCAGATCGACAGCCCCGATCTCGGTGTCGGCCGGCACACCATGTATGCCGATCTCGAGGAGGACGAATTCATTCGCCGCTTGGGCGGCCATGTCGCGGCGCTCAACGCGGCCCTTGCCGGCATTCCGAAGGATCGGGTGCGCCTCCACCTCTGCTGGGGCAACTACGAGGGCCCGCACACACGCGATATCCCGCTCGCCCGCATCCTGCCGACGGTCCTCGAGATCCACGCCGGGGCGATCTCCTTCGAGGCCGCCAATCCTCGCCACGCTCATGAATGGGTGGTCTTCCGCGAGACCCGGCTGCCCGAGGACCGCATCCTCATCCCGGGCGTGATCGACAGCTCGACCAACTTCGTCGAGCATCCCGATCTGGTGGCCGAACGCCTCTGCCGCTTCGCCGATGTAGTCGGGCGCGAGCGGGTGATGGCCGGCACCGATTGCGGCTTCGCCACCGTGGCCGGCTGGGCCACCGTCGATCCGGACATTGTGTGGATGAAGCTGGAGGCGATGGCCGAGGGTGCGAGCCGCGCCTCGCGGATGCTGTGGAAGCATTGAGCTCGACGCGCACTTAGCCCCCACCCCGTCCCTCCCCCGCATCCGCGGGGGAGGGTGCCACGAGCGCGTCTTCACTCCCTCCCTCACGCGTAGCGTGGGGGAGGGCTGGGGTGGGGGCGACGCCGGCCTCAAGCCTCGATCGCAGCCCAGGTCTCTCCGGCCACGCGAGCCATGTTGCCGCCGAGAATCTTGGCGACGTCGGCTTCGCTGTATTGATGTGCGAGCAGCGCCTCCGTCAGCTCCGGCAGGCGCTCGGGCGGGATGGTCTCCAAATCGAGCGCGCCGTATTCGTTGCCGGGGGGCCACCATGCATTCTTGTCGAGGCCCGGCGGCGAGTCGTTGACGTGACGCTCGAACATGTAGTCGAGGCCGATGCCGACATGGTCGATGCCGATGCGCTCGACCACGTAGTCGACATGGCGGAGGAAGGTCTCGGTGGTGATGTCGTTGGCGCCGAGGAAGATGCCGATGCCGCTCAAGGCCACCACGCCGCCGGTCTTGGCACAGGCGCGGATCTGCTCGTCGGTGATGTTGCGCGCGTGGCCTTTGAGAGCTTTCGGGTTCGAATGGGAGAAGATGACGGGGCGGCTGGAGATCTCCATGACATCCATGCTGGTGCGGGTGCCGGAATGGGAGCAGTCCATCAGGAGGCCGATGCGGTTGATCTCCTCCACCACCTTGCGGCCCAAGAGAGTCAAGGGCATGTCGCTGCCATGGCAGCCGCCGGCGATCGAGTTGTCGCGGTTATAGGCCAAGTGAATCTGGCGCACGCCGAGATCGCGGTAGAGAGCGAGCATCATGAGGTCGTCGGCGAGCATGGTCGAGCCTTCGAGATCGAAGGCGACCGCGAGCTTCCCCTCGCGCTTCGCCCTTCGCACATCGGCGATGCTGCCGGCCAAGAGGAAGTGCTCTGAATGTGCCGCGAGCCAGGCGCGGAAGCCGGCGATCACTCGCATCACCTGCGGGATCGGATTGAAATCCATGCCGACATTGACCGAAACAAAGCTGGCCCCGGCCCGGCGGTGCCGCTCCAGCTCCGCCATGCTCTGCCCCGGCATCAAGGGCAGGCAGGCATGGGCATCCCAGACGATGCTCGCCTGGTGCAAGGCGCTGGCCTTCTCGGAGATTGGGGTGGTCATCGTCTCTAAGTCCCGTGCTTCGTTGCGAATGGCTCCGAGGATTGTGCGCGGCAGCGCGGCCGGGCGCAACGTGGGGCGCAGGAACCATTGTCACCTCTCCTTGGGGAGAGGTCGCGCGAAGCGCGGGTGAGGGGATTGTGCATCGGCCGGATGGGGCTACCCCTCACCCCAACCCTCTCCCCAAGGGAGAGGGAGAGGAGAGGCGGATCGATGCAATCTAGCCGGCTCGCGCCAGCACGATCCAGGCGCCGGTCTCCGCCGATTTGAAGAGGGCGTCGATCACCACCATGTTGGCGACCGCATCCTCGATCGGGAAGGGTGCGGCGATCTCGCCCTTGAAGATGCGCGCCGCCTCCTCGCCTTGGAAGGTGTACTGATCGCATACGGGGAACTCTTCGACTTCGGCCTTGCTGCCGTCGGCAGCACCGCCATCGACGGTGATGCGGCAGGGCCGGTCGGGGGGCGCGTTGAACGGGATCGCGACCTCGATGCGGCCGGTGGTGCCGAAGATCTGCACGCGCTGATACGGCACCATCTGGGTCGAGCAGGTGAAGGTCACCTGTCGGCCGCCGGGAAAGTCCATGAGCGCGCTCGAGAGCCGATCGGTGCGGAAGTTGGGATCGCGCTCGATGGTGGCGACCACGCGGGTCGGCTCGGCCTCCATGATGAAGCGCGCGGTCACCACCGCGTAGCAGCCGATGTCGTAGAGCCCGCCGCCGCCGATATCGGCCTGGTTGCGCACATTGGCGGGATCGACATTGTGATAGGCGAAGACCGTGCTGATGGCGCGCAATGCGCCGATGCGGCCCGCACGGACGAGCTCGCGGGCGCGCAGCCATTGCGGATGCTGGCGCACCATGAAGGCCTCCAGCACCTGGCGGCCGCTGGCGTCTCGCGCCCTGATCAAGGTCCCGGCCTCGGCGGCGTTGAGCGCAATCGGCTTCTCGCAGAGCACGTGCTTGCCCGCCGCCAGCGCCTTCAACGTCCAGGGCACGTGCAGATGGTTGGGCAGGGGATTGTAGACGGCGTCGATCTCGGGATCGGCCAGCAAGGCCTCGTAGCTGCCATAGCTTTTGGGGATGCCGAGCTTGGCCGCGACCTCGGCGGCCCGCGCCCGATCGCGCGAGGCCAGGCCCAGGATGCGGCCGCCTTTGCCCTGCTGCATCGCCGGGATCACCTTCACCACCCCGATCTTCGCCGTACTGAGCACGCCCCAGTTGATAGGGGTCATGGGCGGCACGGTTCAGGCGGCATGCGCAAAAGACCCTCACCCACCCGCGATGCGCGGGTCCCCCCTCTCCCGCATTGCGGGAGAGGGTCGGGGTGAGGGTCTTCGCATAGCGAGACTGTGTTCACGGCACTAAGCCGCTTCGGTCTTGCGCATGATGATGCCGAGGCGCTTGTCGATGATGCGCTTGTGAGCAGCGAAACCTGCCTCGGTGAAGTCTCCCTCAGGCCGGGGCTGCGGCTCGAAATGCCCGTAGCGGTCCTTGCCTCGGACCAGCATCGCCGTGTCGCCCTCGCCCTGGGTCTGGCGCACATGGGCGGGCACGTAGCGGATAACGAGGCCGATGCGGCGGTCCTTCGCCCGGTTCGGCCCCGAGCCATGGGCGATCTTGACGTGATGCAGCGACATCTGCCCCGGCTCGAGGGCCACATCCACGCATTTGGAGGCGTCCACCTCCACCAGCATCTCCTGGCCGCGGGAGAGCATGTTGTCGGCGGCAAAGGTGTCGCGATGCGGCGACAGCGCGCCGATATGCGAGCCGGTCATCACCTGCATGCAGCCGCTCTCCCTGGTGCTCGGGCTCAAGGCGACCCACGCGGTTAGGATCTCATAGGGCTCGAGCCCCCAATACTTCGCATCCTGATGCCAGGAGAAGAAGGAGGGCGCCGCGGGCTCCTTCGTTAGGAATGCGCATTCCCAGCAGAGAATGTCGGGACCGATCAGGCTCTCGACCGGGTCCAGGATGCGGGGCCGGCGGATGATGTCGTCGATGAAGCGCGCATAGAGATGCGCCATGGCGATGAGCGGCCGCTCCAAGGGATGCCCCAGCTTCGCCTCGAACCCCTCCAGCTTCGCCCGCGCGGAAGCGACCTCCGCTGGCTCCAGCACGTCGATGGGAAAGAGATAACCGTCGCGGTTGTAGCGGGCGACGTCGGCGGGGGAGAGTGCGGTGCTCATGGGCGCGAGATCTCCCGAGGGATGCGGGGCAAGGAATCTCTGTGGAGAGGAGTAGCCCTTTCCGCCCTATTGCGGCAAATTGGGCTCACCTCAAGGCGAGCATCGACTCAGAGACGGTGTGATGAAAGCGAGTTTGATCGTTATTCAAAACGACGCGGACCATGCCGAGGCTATGGCGCTGGTCGATCGGCTGATGGGATCGGACGATGCCGGAGACGGCGCGCGGCTGCTGGCCCAGGCGCGCTTGATCGAAGCCTATGAGCGCGCGCGTTGGCCCGCTGCGGACCTCGATCCCGTCGAGATCATCGCGGCGCACATGGAAAACGAGGGGTTGCGGGCGAAAGACCTGGCCGACGTGTTGGGTTCGCGGGCCCGCGCCTCGGAGATCCTCAAGCGTCGGCGGGCGCTGACCTTGCCGATGATTTGGAGATTGATGGAGCACTGGCACATGCCGGCGGCCGTGCTGATTCGGCCCTACCGTCTCGCGTCTCAGGTGCGGAAGCGCCAAGCGCGGGGAGCCCGTCGCCGCGCGACCGGCCCGACCGCCGTTGCCGCGCGCTACGATCGGCGGAGCGGTCGTGTGATCGTGAGCTTGAGCAGCGGCGTGGACGTCGTCTTCCCACCTAAGAAGGCGCAAGGGCTCGAAAGCGCAGAGCCGGCCGATTTGGACGCAATCGAAATCAGCCCATCCGGATTCGGGCTCCACTTCCCGAAGCTCGACGCCGATCTCTATCTACCCGCGCTCCTCGATGGATTGCTCGGATCGAGACGCTGGATGGCATCCCGACTTGGCCACAAAGGGCGCCAATCCTGCAGCGAGGCCAAGGCCGCAACCAGCCGCGCCAAGGGCCGGCTCGGCGGACGACCGCAGCGAGCGTCGCGCTAAGCTGAGGCGCGCAGCGGCGTGATCCGGGGAAAACCGATCCTGACCCAATTACCTCGCTGAGGGATCGGCGCACGCACCGCGCATTGGCCTAAGTCCGCCATCCGCTCTATAATTTTGGCTCATCAGGGAATCGAGTGGGCGAATTGAGGGGTTGAAGGCGACCCGAAGCCACGTGGATATTGGGTTTTTGGGGTGTCGCCAGGTGCTGGGGTTTGGCATGCTGGCGGCATGGGCAGATCAGCGAAGCCGGCGCGGC
>JACQAG010000019.1 GCA_016195085.1 Pseudomonadota bacterium
AGGAGTCTGGGCCGTGTCGCAGTCCCAGTGTGGCTGATCATCCTCTCAGACCAGCTACGGATCGTCGCCTTGGTGGGCCGTTACCCCGCCAACTAGCTAATCCGACGCGGGCCCCTCCAACAGCGATCAATCTTTCCCCCAAGACCGAAAGTCCAGGGGCGTATGCGGTATTAGCCGCAGTTTCCCGCGGTTATTCCCCACTGCTGGGCAGGTTCCCACGCGTTACTCACCCGTCCGCCACTAACTCGTGAGCAAGCCCACGAGCCCGTTCGACTTGCATGTATTAGGCATGCCGCCAGCGTTCGTTCTGAGCCAGGATCAAACTCTCAGGTTGATCGATACATCCAATTCCAATCGCCCAGCCATAGCCAGACAACAAAACCAGACATACCTACCAACAGGAACCATCCTGTCTTACGCGTTCTCTCTACCAAGACGCGCGAGCCAAAACAGCACCTAAAAGCGCCGCCGCCCACGCATCCCTTCCATCCTATAAACACTGTCAAAGAGCGCCCGAACGACTGGACGTCGCTTACTTCCACCCAGAACCGTCGGGGTATACCCGCCGCGGTCACTTTCGCGGCCGGGTCTGGGAATATAGCGACCGGCCCCAGCCTATGCAAGCCCTCGTAACGGCCTGTGGATAGGTTTTTCAGCCGGTTGCGGCCTCGGCGGGCGAACCTGCCCGGAGGTTTGGCCGCCGCCCGCAGCCGCCACGCTCACAGGAGCCCAAGCGCGCGGAGTTCGGCCACCAGCTTCGCCGGCAGATCGTCTCCCTTCCCCGTGGCCGCGACCAAGTCAAGGGGTGCGGCATCGGCTTCGAGATAGCGCCAGCCCTGCATCGCTCGCATCGGCCGCGGCAACGTCGGCACCAGCTTGCGATCCAGCACCAGGGCGCAGCCGGTCCAGCCGTCAGCATCGGTATGACGTTCGATCTTCTTCAGCCGCTGGCGGACCCGAATCTGGCCGCGGATAATCCAGTAGAGCGAGCCCTCATCGAGCAGCTCGTCGGCGCGCTTGGGCATGTTGCGGGTGTAGTGGCAGAGGCGGCCCTCGGTCTTGAGTCGGCGCCGCTGGGCTTGAGCCAGCTCGTCGATGTCGCCGATGCCGACACACATTTTCAACAGATGGAGGGGCATGGATCCAGAATGCGCGTGGAGTGAGAATTAAGCCGCCGCCGGGCGGCCTGCCAAGACTTGGGCCACCCTGGAGGCGCTCGGCCGGCCAAGATACTCTGAGATGAACCGGCCGGCAGCAGCGAGCTTCTCGAGATCGACGCCGGTTTCGATGCCGAGGCCGTCAAGCATGTAGAGCACATCCTCGCTCGCGACATTGCCGCTGGCTCCCGGCGCGTAGGGGCAGCCGCCCAGGCCCGAGACCGCGCTGTCGACAACGCCCACGCCCAACGCCAGCGCCGCCAGGATATTCGCCAGCGCTTGGCCGTAGGTGTCATGAAAGTGCACCCCCAGACGATCGATCGGGACCCGCCCGGCGACCGCGATCAACATCGCCTCCGCCATCGCTGGCGTACCGACGCCGATCGTGTCGCCGAGGGAGATTTCGTAGCAGCCGAGCTCATAGAGCCGCTGGGATACATCGGCGACCGCACCGGGGGCGATGGCACCCTCATAGGGACAGCCGAGCGCGCAGGACACATAGCCGCGCACCCTGATCCCGCGCTCCTGGGCAAGGGCCGCCACGGGCTGGAACCGCTCGAGGCTCTCGGCGATGGAGCAGTTGATATTGCGCTTGGAGAAGCTCTCCGAGGCGGCACCGAAGATCGCGATCTCCTCCACACCGGCGGCGAGTGCCGCCTCCAGGCCCTTGTCGTTGGGTACGAGCACCGGGTAGCTCACGCCGGGGCGCCGGCGCAATCCGGCCAAGACCTGGGCGGTGTCCGCCATCTGCGGAACCCACGTCGCCGAAACAAAGGCGCCCGCTTCGATGACGCGAAGCCCCGATTCCCCCAGCCGCTCGATGAGCTCGATCTTGATCGACGCCGGAACCGCCTTCGCCTCATTCTGCAAGCCGTCCCTGGGACCTACCTCCACCAGCTTGACGCGGTTCGGAACACGCATGGCAGCCTCGATCTCGAATCCAGCGACTATGATGGCGCCAAATGCCTGGGCCTGCCAACGCCGCCGTTGGCAGGGCCGGCCACACGGGCCTCTCCTCCTCGGCGACACCCTGCTAGGCTTGATCCCATGACGCAATCCGAACATAGCCGGGGCGGCGAGGCGACGAGCGAGCCCCTGCTCAAGGTCGATGGGCTGACGCTGCAATACAAGACCCGCGATCGCCTGGTGACCGCCACGTGGCGCGTGAGCTTCCAGGTCTTTCCGGCGGATCGTTTCGTTCTCTTGGGTCCGTCGGGCTGCGGCAAGTCGACGCTGCTGAAGGCGATCGCGGGATTCATGCAGCCGAGCGAAGGCACGATCCGGCTCGCCGAGAGGCAAGTCGATCGCCCTGGTCCGGATCGGATGATGGTGTTCCAGGAGTTCGATCAGCTGCTGCCCTGGAAGACGGTCCGCCAGAACATCCTCTTCGCCATGCTCGCCAGCGGCAAATACCGGCGTTCCGACGCCGAAGCGCGGGCCGAGACCTACATCGATAAGGTCGGCCTGCAGAAGTTCCGCGACGCCTATCCGCACATGCTGTCGGGCGGCATGAAGCAGCGCGTGGCGATCGCCCGCGCCATGGCGATGGAGCCGGCAATCCTGTTGATGGACGAGCCATTCGCCGCTCTGGATGCATTGACCCGCCGCAAGATGCAGGAAGAGCTCCTGCAGCTCTGGGCGGATACGCGATTCACGCTTCTCTTCGTCACCCACTCGATCGAAGAAGCCATCATCATCGGCAGCCGGATCCTCGTGCTCTCGCCGCACCCCGGCCGGGTCAGGGCCGAGCTCAACGCCCATCAGTTCGGTTACGCCGAACAGGGCGGCGAGAACTTCGCCCTCCTGCAGAACCGCATTCACGACATGCTGTTTTCCGAACGCGTGGAAGAGGAAAGGACTCACGTGCGATGACCGACGCGTCGATGCCCGTTCCGCCCATTCGTCCGGAGTTCATCGTGCCGGTGATCGACGACGATGCCATCACCGCCGTCGAGCGCCCGCTGTCGCCCTGGGAGCGCATCGGCAACGTCGAATGGGTGCGCCGTGGCCTGATCCTGCTGGTGCTCGGTCTCCTGTGGGAATCCTATGCCCACTTCCTCGACAATTCCCTGATGTTCCCGCCGCTCAGCGAAGTGCTCTCGGCGCTTTGGATGGAGATGCTGCACGGCCCGCTCGCCCTGCGTGTCGCCACCTCGATCCAGGTGTTGTCGATGGGTTATGCGATTGGCATCGTAGCCGCCGGCGTTCTCACCACCATCGCCGTGTCGACCCGCATCGGCACCGATCTCCTGTCGACGCTGACCGCCATGTTCAACCCGCTGCCTGCGATCGCGCTTCTGCCGCTGGCGCTGCTGTGGTTCGGGCTCGGTAGCGGCAGCATCGTCTTCGTCATCGTCCATTCGGTGCTGTGGGCGGTCGCGCTCAACACGCATTCGGGCTTTCTCGCCGTATCGGAGACGCTCAGGATGACCGGCCAGAACTGCGGGCTGCGCGGCCTCGCCTATGTGGGGAAGATCCTGATCCCGGCGGCATTTCCCTCGATCTTGACCGGCCTCAAGATCGGCTGGGCATTCGCCTGGCGCACTCTCATCGCCGCCGAGCTCGTCTTTGGCGTCTCCTCACGTTCGGGAGGCATCGGCTGGTTCATCTTCGAGAACCGCAATCGCCTGGAGACGGCCTCGGTGTTTGCCGGGCTCACCATGGTGATCATCATCGGTCTGGTGGTCGAGAGCGTGATCTTCCGCACGGTCGAGCGCCATACCGTGCGGAAATGGGGAATGCAGCGCTAGCTATTCGTCCTCGGCCAGTTCCGCGAGATCCGCACCCTCCTCGACCTGGTCACCGACGCCGTAGTTGACGGTTGCCACGGTGCCGGAACGGGGCGCCTTAATCGTATGCTCCATCTTCATCGCTTCGAGCACCACCAGCGGCTGACCCGCCTCGACCCTCTCGCCCGGCCTGACCAGAACCTGCACGACGCGGCCTGGCATGGGAGCGGCGAGCCGGCCATCGACTCCCTCATCGGCATCGGCGAGCGAAAGCGGGTCCAGGACCACGAGGCGACGCGCATCGCCGCGTGCGAAGACGGTCACGGCGTCGGGTTCGAAGGCGACGGCAGCTTGCAGCCGATGACCGGAGAGCGCGGCGATGAGCGTGCCGTCGGACTGAAGCCGGCCTTGCGCGAGGATGGTGGCGCCCGGCAGCTCGACGCGATGGCCCAATCGCCCGAAATGCACCATGACGCCGGTTTCGGTTTCGCCATCCCTGAAGACGACGCGGTGGTGGCCCTCATCGTTGAGCCGCCAGCCGCGACCCGTCGCCCATGGTGAGTGCGGATCGGCGGAGCTCTTTGCGCCAGCGTCCGCCGCAGCCTCGCATCTGAGCAGCAGGGCAAGCGCGGCGATCGTCAGGGACTCATTGTCGATGGGCAAAGGCTGGGCCAAGAGCGTCTCCCGGTGCCGGTCGATGAAGTTCGTATCGACCTCGCCCTGCGCCAGCGCCGGGTGTTCGGCAAGCGCCTTCAGAAAGTCTCGGTTGGTCGCAAGCCCGGCGATCTGCACGTCGTTCAAGGCACGCACCAGCCGCCTGAGGGCCCGGTCCCGTGTCTCGTCCCAGACGATGAGCTTGGCGATCATCGGGTCGTAGTGGATGCCAATGGCGTCGCCGGCGCGCACGCCCGCATCGATCCGAACGTGTCGGCCTGCCGCCGGCAGACGGAAATGCCCGATTCGCCCGGTCATGGGTAAGAAGCCGGAGCGCGGGTCCTCGGCGTACAGCCGAACCTCGATCGCATGGCCGGTGATCGCGAGCTGGTCCTGAGCCGATGGCAGCCGCTCGCCTGCAGCCACGCGCAGCTGCCACTCCACCAGATCCTGACCGGTGATCATCTCGGTCACCGGATGCTCGACCTGCAGGCGCGTGTTCATCTCCATGAAGTAGAAGGTGCCGCCTCTGTCCATGATGAACTCCACCGTGCCGGCACCGCGATAGCCGATGGCACGGCTGACCTTGATCGCCGCCTCGCCCATGGCGTGGCGACGATCGGAGGTCATGCCCGGCGCCGGCGCCTCCTCCAGCACCTTCTGGTGCCGTCGTTGGATCGAGCAGTCGCGCTCGAACAGGGTGACGACGTTGCCCTGTCCGTCGGCGAAGACCTGGACTTCGATATGCCGCGGCCGGTCGAGATACTTCTCGATCAGCAGGCGATCGTCGGCGAAGCCTTTGCTGGCCTCGCGCTTGGCGCCGGCGATTGCAGCGGCAAGATCGGCAGCGCGCTCAACGATGCGCATCCCCTTCCCGCCCCAGCCCGCGGACGCCTTGATCAGCACCGGATAGCCGACGCGTTCGGCCTCGGCGGCGAAGGTATTCAGATCCTGCTTGTCGCCGTGGTAGCCGGGAACGAGCGGCACACCCTTCTTCTCGAGCAGCACCTTGGCCGCGCTCTTCGAGCCCATGGCGCGGATCGCGTCGGCCGGCGGACCGACGAAGACGATGCCGGCAGAAGCGCAGGCTTCGGCGAACGCCGCATTCTCGGAGAGGAAGCCGTAGCCGGGATGGATCGCCTCGGCGCCGGCCTGCTGCGCTGCGCCGATGATCCGAGCGATGTTGAGATAGCTTTCGCTGGGATCCGCCCCGCCGATGGGCCAAGCCTCATCGCAGCTTTCCACGTGCAAGGCTCCGGCATCGGCCGCGGAATAGACTGCGATGGTGCGGATCGCGAGCCGTCGGGCGGTACGAGCGATGCGGCAGGCGATCTCGCCGCGATTGGCAATGAGGAGGGAAGCGAACAAGGGACCGCCCTAGCCCGGCTAAGCCCGCATCCAGGCGGGCTTGCGTTTTTCCAGAAAGGCCGCCACCCCCTCCTTGCCTTCCGCGGTCGCCCGACGATGGGCGATGCGGCTGGCGGTCAGCTCCCGGATCGCGCCATCGATCGGCCGATCGGCGACATCGCGGATGAGCCGCTTGGCGTCGGCCTGGGCTTCGGGCCCGCACGTCAACAGTTCCTCGACGGCGCGGGCTATGGCGGCATCGAGGCCGTCCTTCGCGACAACCTCATGCACGAGCCCGAGGCGATGCGCGGCCGAAGCATCCAAGCGCTCGCCGCTGATCGCATAGCGCCCGGCGTGGCGCGGGCCCATCGCGGCGGTCACATAGGGGCTGATCACTGCCGGAATGAGCCCGAGCCTCACCTCGGAAAGCGCGAAGACGGCCGCCTCGCTCGCAATCGCGATGTCGCAGGCTGCAACCAGGCCGACGCCTCCGCCGAAGGCAGCCCCATGCACGCGGGCAATCGTCGGCTTCGGCATCTCCGCCAGCTCTCGCAGCATTTCGGCGAAGTTGAGGGAGTCGGCCATGTTCTCCGCCGGCGAGGCCGCGGACAGACGCTTCATCCAGGTGAGATCCGCACCGGCCGAGAAGCTCTCCCCATTGCCGGCAAGGACCATGACGCGAACGCCCTGGTCCGCGGCAATACCGCGGAACGTCGTCGCCAACTCGGCGATCAGCGCCTCGCCGAAGGCGTTGTGCACCTCCGGACGATTGAGCGTGACGGTCGCCACGCCGCGTCGATCGACTTCCATCCTCACGGCTGTCTCGCTCATCCCGGCCTCACATCCGGAACACGCCGAACCGCGTCGGCGGAATCGGCGCGTTCAAAGCCGCGGAAATGCCGAGCGCCAGCGCCATGCGGGTGTCGGCGGGGTCGATAATGCCATCGTCCCACAGACGGGCGCTGGCGTAGTACGGGTGACCCTGCGTCTCGAATTGCTGCACCAGAGGCGCTTTGAACTCGGCTTCTTCCGCCGCCGTCCAGGCCGCGCCGGCGGCTTCGAGATTGTCGCGTCGCACCTGAGCCAGCACCGAAGCGGCCTGCTCGCCGCCCATGACCGAGATGCGGGCATTGGGCCACATCCACAACAGGCGGGGGCCATAGGCGCGGCCGCACATGCCGTAGTTGCCGGCGCCAAAGCTGCCGCCGATGATGACGGTGAATTTCGGGACGGCTGCGGAAGCGACCGCCGTCACCATCTTGGCTCCGTCCTTGGCGATGCCACCTGCTTCGTATTTCCTGCCGACCATGAAGCCAGCGATGTTCTGCAGGAACACCAGCGGGATGCCGCGCTGGGCGCAGAGCTCGATGAAGTGCGCGCCCTTCAGCGCCGACTCCGAGAAGAGGATGCCGTTGTTGGCGATGATGCCGACGGGATAGCCCCAGATGCGGGCGAAGCCGCAAACCAGCGTCGCTCCGTAGAGGGATTTGAATTCATCGAGCTCGCTGGCATCCACGATGCGGGCGATGACGTCGCGCACGTCATAGGGCGTGCGGCGATCGGGCGGCAGAACCCCGTAAAGCTCGTCGGCGTCCCAGAGCGGTTCCTTGGGCTCATCCAAGGCGAGCGCGACCGCCTTGCGGCGGTTGAGGTTGCCGACGATGCGCCGGGCAATGCCGAGCGCATGGGCATCGGAGTGGGCGTAGTGATCGGTGACGCCGGAGCGGCGGGAATGCAGCTCGGCGCCGCCCAGCTCCTCGGCCGTGACGACCTCGCCGGTCGCCGCCTTGACCAAGGGCGGACCGCCCAGAAAGATCGTGCCTTGGCCCTTCACGATCACGCATTCGTCCGACATCGCGGGAACATAGGCCCCGCCTGCCGTACAGCTCCCCATGACCACGGCGATCTGGGGAATGCCCTCGGCCGAGAGCGTCGCCTGGTTATAGAAGATGCGGCCAAAGTGCTCGCGGTCGGGAAACACCTCGTCCTGGCTCGGCAAATGCGCACCGCCGGAGTCGACGAGGTAGATGCAGGGCAAGCGGTTCTCTCGCGCGATCTCCTGGGCGCGCAGATGCTTCTTCACTGTCATCGGGAAGTAGGTGCCGCCCTTGACCGTGGCGTCATTGGCCACCACGACGCACTCCTGGCCTTGGACGCGGCCGATCCCGGTGATGATGCCGGCAGCGACCACGTCCTCGCCATAGAGGCCGTGGCCGGCGAGCTGGGAGAGCTCGAGGAAGGGCGAACCCACATCCAAGAGCGTGCGCACGCGCTCGCGCGGCAAGAGCTTGCCCCGCGCCAAGTGGCGCTCCCGCGCCTTGGCGCCGCCGCCATCCTTGATCCGCCTTATCTCAGACTTGAGATCCTGGACCAGACGCCGCATCGCCTCGGCGTTGCGCTTGAACTCCTCCGAGCGCGGGTTGACGGCTGATTTCAGGATCGCCATGGAAGAGGGCTCTACCAACCCCCGGTATCGAGCCAGCGATCGAGCTGGTCGAAACGATCGTGACCCCAGAACGGCTCGCCGTCGGCAATGACGAAGGGCGAGCCAAAGATGCCCTGAGCGATGGCCCGCTCGGTTTCGGCGCGCAAGCGATCCTTGACCTTTGGCTCGGCCATGCCGGCCAATAGGGCGCTGCGATCGATGCCGATGCCGGCGGCGATGTCGGCCACCTGCTCCGGCTTGTCGATGACCCGTCCCTCCCCGAAAATTGCGTGGTAGACGGCCAATGCCAGAGCCTTGGCACGGCCCGGCTCGTTGTCGGTGAGCCAATAGAAGGCCCGCGCCGGGGCCACCGATAGGAACGGGAATGGCTCCGGCAGCTTGAACGGTACGCCAAGGAAGCCCGCCGTCCGCTCCATGTCGCGGCGCGAATAGGCGCCTTTCATGGGAATGCCGGTGAGCGGCTGACCGCCGGTCGCTTTGAAGACCACGCCCAAGAGGAAGGGATGCCACCCGACCGGGCGGCGATGCTTCTCCGCGAGCTTGTCGATTCGGCTCGCGGCGAAATAGCCATAAGGCGAGGCGAACTCAAACCAGAACTCAATGGGACCGGGCAAGACAGGCTCCCCCACGATCGTGGCGCCCACATATTAACGCGGCGCCAGGGGCCCGCGGAACAGCGATGACGAGCGCCGCCCGAAGCCGGACGGCGCTCCTCCGGTCACCCGATGATCGCCAAGAAGATCATCGCCATGCCGATGACGCCAACGAGGAAGGCCAGCGTCCTGAGCCAAGGAATGCCGGCGATGAACACGATGGCGTGCGCAACCCGCGCCCAGAAGAACAGCGTGGCGCCCAGGGCCGTGGTGGCGTTGGCATGGCCGCTCACCTGCGCGACCAGGACCAGAGCGGCGAAGGGAGCCAGGTTCTCGACCATGTTCACATGCGCACGGTAGGCGCGCTCGGCCCAGTCGGGCAGGGCCGGCGGGTTCTTCGGGTAGCCGACGGTGTCAGCCAATCCCCAGACCATGGAACGCGACAGCACATAGGGCAGGAACAGCACGACGCAGAAAGCGGAGCTCCAGGTGAGCATGATGAGGTCGGTGGTCATGGTATCCCCCCAAGGTTGGAATTCGCTGGTCTCCTACCCGGCTCGAACCAGCACGAGATTGGACTGTCGCCGCTTCCCCAGACTCTCAAGCCCCCGCGATCGCCCGGGCGATGACGAGGCGTTGGATGTCGCTGGTGCCTTCATAGATCTGGCATACCCTGACGTCGCGGTAAATGCGTTCGACCGGAAAGTCTACGAGATAGCCGTAGCCGCCATGGGTCTGGATCGCTGCCGAGCACACCTCTTCGGCGATCTCGGAGGCGAAAAGCTTGGCCATGGCCGCTTCGGTGAGGCAGGGACGCCCGGCGTCGCGGAGCTGGGCGGCATGCAGCACCAGCTGGTGCGCGGCTTCGATCTTGGTCGCCATGTCGGCCAAGCGGAAGCCGACGGCCTGGTGGTTGATGATGGCGGTGCCGAAGGCTTGCCGTTCCTTGGCGTAGGCGAGCGCTGCCTCATAGGCGGCCCGCGCCATGCCGACTGCCTGGGCGCCGATGCCGATTCGCCCACCCTCGAGATTGGCAAGAGCGATGCGATAGCCCTGCCCCTCCTCTCCCAGCATCAGATCCGGCGTCAGCCGCATCTCCTCGAAGACGATCTGGCAGGTATCCGATGCCCTTTGGCCAAGCTTGTGCTCGACCCGTGCCACCCGGTACCCCTCCGTGTCGGTCGGCACGATGAAAGCGCTGATCCCCTTCTTACCGGCCGCGGGATCGGTGACCGCAAAGACGATCGCGAGATCGGCGTTGGCCCCCGAGGTGATGAACTGCTTGGTGCCGTTGAGCACCCAATGATTGCCGTCGCGGCGCGCCCGGGTGCGGATCGCGGCGGCATCCGATCCCGCGCCGGGCTCGGTCAAGCAAAACGCCGCGAGCGTCTCCCCCTGCGCCAGCGGCTTCAGAAAGCGCACTTTCTGCGTCTCCGAACCGAACTTGTAGATGGGCATGCAGCCGACGGAATTGTGCACGCTCATGATGGTGGAGCAGGAGCCGTCGCCGGCCGCCACTTCCTCCAGCGCCAGCGCGTAGGAGACGTGGTCCGCGGCGGAGCCACCCCATTCCTCCGGCACCAGCATACCCATGAAGCCGAGCCGGCCCATCTGAGCGACCGCTTCCTTGGGATAGCGCGCCTCGGCATCCCACAAGGCGGCGTTCGGCTTCAGCTCCTGCTCGGCAAAGGCCCGAGCCGCATCGCGGATCATCGTCTGCGTTTCGGTCAGCAGCATGCGTTCCCCCGCACCGGCGCTGGGCCCGACCTCACCATGCCACCGGCGCGCCTTGGAAATCGTAGAACTTTCCGGTATCGGCGAGACCGGCGCGAGCGATCACCTTGCGCATGCCTTTGATGCTGTCGGGAATTGCGACCGCAGCCGACGCGCCACCCATATCCGTCTTGACCCACCCTGGATGCAGCAGCAGGCAGGCGATCCCCTTTGACTTGAGGTCGAGGGCAAGGCAGCTCACCGCCATGTTGAGCGCGGCTTTGGAGGCGCGATAGGCGTAGCTCCCGCCGCCGTTCTCGGTGACCGAGCCCAACCGGCTGGTGATGAAGACCATCAGCTTCTTGCCGCTCCGACCGACATTGTCCACCAAGGCCTCGGCAACGCGGAGCGGCGCCACCGTATTGACGCGGAAGGTCTCCTCCCAGGCGCCAAAATCGAGCGCCCCCAGCGCGCCGTTGCGATCGAGATAGACGCCGGCGTTGTTGATGAGAATGTCGACCGGCATGCGGTCAAGCGCCTTCGCCAAATCGACAACCGATTGCATGTTGGTGACGTCGGCTTGGTGGATCCGCACGCTGCCCTTCAGGCCCTTGAGCTCGGTAGCCTTGGCAGGATCGCGGACGGCGGCGTGGACGGTCCAGCCGTCGGCGGCGTAGGAGCGGGAGAATTCGAGACCGAGGCCCCGATTTGCGCCGGTAATCAGCAAGGTTGGCATGATTTGTTCCCCAGGATTGGGACAATGCGAAATGAGGTCAGCCCCGACGGCCCGGCGTTCCCGCGCGGCTTCCGTGAACCGCTTACGGCCGATCAGGCACCGAACTCGCAGAGCTTCGCATCACGTAGCAATTCAACGAGGCTACTATCTTCGGCTACGCTTGGAAACCTCGGCGATCGAGCCCCGTCCCAAACTATTTACCTCAAATGGGAGACTGTCGTCGGGAACTTTGCGTGGCGCATGTCGCGGCCAAACTCCACTCTTCATTCTAAGTTACCGCTGAAGCGCCGCGCCGTCGGCTACGGATTCGTCGGATCTATGCGAACGGTGCAACTCAGCATTTGCCAATGCCGGGCCAACGTGAAGGAAGACAACGATGTTGCGGGTGGGGATTGTTGGTTGCGGGCTTGTTGCTCAGTGTATTCACTTGCCGACCCTGCGGGAACTTCGGGATCGCTTGATCGTAACCGCGATTTGCGACGTGAGCCGCAGCGTTCTCGATGCGATCGGAAGCGAATGGGCGATCCCTACCCGCCTCGAGGACTATCGCGATCTCATCGCTCGCGAGGATGTCGATATCGTCCTCGTGGCGAATCCGCACGTCTTTCACGCCGAGACCGCCATGGCGGCCATGCGAAAAGGAAAGCATGTTCTCATCGAAAAGCCGATGTGCATGACGGTTGTCGAGGCGGATGCGCTCATCAAGGTTGAGGAGGAGACTGGCGTAGTCGCGCAGGTCGGCTACAACCGTCGCTACGCGCCAAATCTTGCAGCCGCCGCCGAGGTCGTGCGCGCGCTACCTGGAATACGCCTCGCACGCGTGCATGACGTTCTGGGGCGAAATGCCATCATCGTTCCACAGGTCACCAAAGTGATCACACCCTCGGATGCGTCACCGATCGCCACACAGAAATTGGGCGATATCACAGCGGCAAAGGTGATCGAAGCAATAGGACCGGCGTCCGCCCTACTGCAGAATGTCTACATGGGATTGGTGGGTCTCAGCAGCCACGACCTTTCGGCCATGCGTGCCGTTCTCGGCTTTCCTCAGCGTGTGTTGTTCGCCACCGCCCGTGGTGACGATGGCAGAAGTCTCGCAGCTGCCTTCGACTACGGAACCTATACCTGCCTATTCTCCTCCGACATCGACCTGATCCCGCGCTTTGACGCAAACATGGAAGTCTACAGTGCGTCCAAGGTTGTGAGGGTCGAGTTCAACACGCCGTTCGTGAAGAGCATCCCGGCGACCCTGACGATAACGGATATCGACACTCACGGAATGGCGCGAACCAGCTCGAGTTTCTCATTCCGAGATAGCTTCCTTCTCGAATGGATTGCTCTGCATGAGACCGTTAGCACCGGCCGGCGGCCGAATACGTCGATCGCCGATGCGCGCCAAGACCTGTTGCTGTTCAGAGATATGATCGACCACATGCGCACGAATGGATCGAGTTGAGAGCGCGACCGGTGGCAAATCCGACTTAAGGGCAGGAATGGGCAGACCGTACAATCGTCGAGACCTTCGGACGCAGTCAGCCCGATCTCGTCAAAAGCTGGAACCTAGCCACGAACATCGAACGGATCTGCTGCGCTAGGCCCGCTGGAATTCACTCGGGTTCCCCTTATCGAGCGCGTTTTTCAAGGCATGAGCGACTCGATCGAGGCAGGTGGCGGCCAAAGCGAGATCGGTCTTCTTGGCGCTTGGATGTACGCGCAGCCGCACGACCACTCGGCGGCCGTCTTGCGTCCGATGGATTTGCGCTTCAAGAGAACGGAGGCCGAGGACAGAGCGTGTCTCCCCGGTGTCCCACGACGCCCTGCGACGCACGAGCGCCATTTCCTGGCCATCGGACAGCAGAATGAGCGCAGCCGAAGCGTTGGTGTCGCTGCGAAGCACCGTCAACAGTGGAGCAGTTGGACCCTGCAATGCTCCAATCCCGTGGCGTGCAAAGCCAAGCCGCGCTGCTTCAGGCCCCGGCGATACCCGACGAGCGCCGTCACGTTCGACGAGCCCGGCGCCCTCCAAGGCCCGGACGCAGGCGAAGACCGACGAGCGGGGCAAGGCCAGCGCCGCCGCCAGAGCAGACACCGATATCGGGTCACCCTCGGCCAGCTTGACCAGGATACGCCCGACCATAGCCAAGCCGCCCCGACTAGACGCCATCGCGCAGTTCCTGCATCAACGCTGCCGACCGGTTGTAGCGATTGCCGCGATAATGCACGCGAAACGCGCGCGGGTTGTAAAATTGGCCGATCCCCGTGGCGAGGATCAACTCGTCCGGCAAGTCCCAACGGACATGTTCATCGGCCCACAGGTCGGGTCGAACCGAGGTTGTTGCATGCCCGCGCGTGATGACGACCTCCGTTGCGACGTCGACGCGACGCGGAACCCACCGCCCCCTCAGGACATCGAGAAGCACTTCAATCGCACGGAGGCCCATGACCGGTGGATAGTCGACCGCGGCAAGCGGCACTCTGTGTCGCACCGCCAGTTTGTAGGTCAGGTTGAGATCGCCGCCGGTGTGGGGCGGGATGCGGCACAGCGGACCGCCAGCATCGATGCAAGCCATAAGAGAACCGGCGGCCTGAAGCCCGGAATCGCACCACACGCCGCGGATCGCATCACCATGTCGCCGCAGCGCCTCGATCATGGCCGCTCGCCCGGCATCTCTCTGCCAAGCAGTCCACTGCACGTCGAGGATCTCGATCCCGGAAAACTCCGCGAAAACCGACCGCGCGCCTGAAAGCCGGCGCTGGGCCGGCTCCGCCTTCTCATCGCCCGGCAGCAGCAGTACACCTCCCTCCCCACTGAGATATTCGGCGAGCCACCGGGCCATGGTGCGGCCGATCATCCAATCGTCGCAGGTGACAAAACTGGTGTGGGGAATGGCTTCCGGCAGTCCGCGATCGACCAACACGGTGGGCACACCGCGTTCGGCGGCGCGCGCGATGACAGGGCCAACGCGCTCGCCGCCCAAAGCGCTGACGACAAGGCCGTCCACGCCTCCGTCAACCAGCGACTCGATATCGGCGATCTGGCGATTGACGTCGTGAGCGGCATGGCGGACGGCGAGGGACGACACCAATTCGCAGCGCTTCGCCGAGCCGAACTCGACGGCGTGAACCAGGGCCGTGCGCCACGGACTGTCGAGAGCGGCATTAAGAAATCCGATCCGAAACTTCGGCGTGCGGCGGAACCGCCCGGCATCGGTCAGCATGCATGCCTGATCGTGGCGCAGCAGGCCGAAGCCATCCTGGCCGATCACCGAGCTCGAGGAGTGGCGGGCGAGCTGCTGCTCGTCCTCTCGTCGCGCCCCAGCCTCGAAGCGCTGGGCCAGCGCATCGCAAAGCGGCCCGAGGCCGATCCTTCCCCTCTGCGAGGTATCGAGGATATCGCTCGCGGCGAACGTCCTGGCGATGCGATGCATGCTGGCATGGGGAATATCGAGATTGGCGGCGATTTCCGCGGCGCAGCAGGTGCCGCTCACGGTCCCCATGGTCTTGAGGAGCGCAATTGCGCTGTCTATTCCGCGCTTGTACCGCCGGCGCGGCCTGCGCTTTTTCGTGATCGCCAAGGCGTTACCCCCGCCGGTGATAGTCCGGCTCCCATGAAAGCCACATCGGCGACGTAAAATGCAATCCGAATTGCTCAAATGCGGGACCCCGTCCCGATCATTGCACCCTGGAAGACACGGAGATCGGGGATGATGCGCCAATAGGCCGACACGAGAGTCGATCGGGGAGCGCTATGGCGAGCCAAATCTTCAAGAAAAACAGCATCCTCCACGTCTCACTCGTGTCGAATTCCCTGGACGAATCGATCGCGTTTCTCACCGGCTTGTTCGACCGCAAGCCCGATCGGATCGGCGGATCGGCCGATCCCGCCGAGGCGAACGCGCAATATCGAGGCGGCCCCTCTCGCGCCTCCTGTCGCCTCGCGGTGTGGAATTTCGACAACATGTATCTCGAGGTCATCGAGCCGGACAAAGAGCCCAGCGCTTGGCGGGACTATCTGGATCGACATGGTCCAGGCCTGCATCATATCGCCTTCGAAGTCAGCGACATGCCGGACAAGATCGCCAAGCTCGAGGCGAAGGGGCTGCCCCTCCTGCAATTGGCGGAGTTCGGCGGCGGTCGTGGGCGCTATGCCTATGTCGATGCCGAACGGCAGATTGGCGCCGCGATCGAACTCTTGGAATGGTACTGAAACCGTCAGGCGCCTCGAACCGATATCCGGGAAGCTTGGAGTAAGCGCATGGCCGCGGATAAGAGGAAGCCTCCGACACAAATCTCGTTCCAGCTCTACTCATCGCGAAAATTCCCACCCCTCGAGCGGCAATTGGAGACACTTGCTCGCATAGGGTACGCCGCCGTCGAGCCGTGGCTACCGGCTTATGACGCCGATCCGGCCGAGTTTCGCCGGCAGATCGATGCCGCCGGCCTCGCCTGTTTTGGATTTCACATGTCGTTTCCCGGCCTTGTCGACGAGCCCCAGCGGTTCATGGACATGGCGAGGACCTTTGGCGCGAGCACGCTGATCGTCCCATCCGTGCCGCGCGGAGAGCGCGTCAGGGATGTCGACGGGTGGCGGCGCGTCGGTGACGGCCTTCGCCGCGGCGCCGAGCTCGCCGATGCGGCGGGGCTGCGGGTGGCATGGCACAATCACGACTTCGAATATGTTCGCCTGGCGGATGGCAAGCGCCCGATCGATCACATCTTCGAGGCGGCGGGCCCGACGGTCGAGTTCGAGATCGATTGCGGCTGGATCACGCGCGCCGGCACGAGCGTGGCCGACGAGCTGCAGCGCTTCGCAGAGCGCATCACCATCATTCAGACGAAGGACATGGCTCCTCTCGGGACCGTCGAAGAGGACGGATGGACGGCGACCGGTGACGGCATCATCGATTGGAAAGCCTTGTGGCCGCTCTTCCTCTCGACGCCGGTCGAGTACTTTGTCGTCGAACATGACGATCCGGCGGACTGGGCGCGCTTTGCGGAACGGTCGTACCGCTACCTGAAGCGCATCATCGACAATGGCTGACGCTCTGGCGATCAGCGCCGCCTGTATGGTCATCCTCATCCAGGCGCTTCGATCGGCCTAGAACAGGACCGCCGCGATTGACGGTCGCGACAGCGAATTGCGCGCCGCGCGCCCGCTGCGATCCGCAGCGCGGCCCGGCGGCACCGACGCCTTCGTTTGCCGCAATCTCTGTCTCAAATCGCGGACTGGTGAGCCAACCTCGCGCTTTACCGGTCCGGTGACCCGCCTACGATCGTTGGCACGCCCTACCGACCCGATTGCGCAGGGACGCGGCGACGATACCGGCACGGAAAATTCGAGATGACTGCCTATTTGTTCAAAGACGTGTGGATTTGGGACGGCGAGCGCGACGACCGATATCCGGGCGAGGTTCTGATCGAGGGGAACCGGATCAAGTCAGTCGCTAATGGCGCCGATCAGATCGGTGCCGATGCCGCACCGCGCGTGATCAACGGCAATGGAAAGACCTTAATGCCGGGGCTCGTCGACGGGCACTGCCATCTTTCCTTCGTCGGGCCCACGCGCAATCAGGACCTCGGAGAAATCCCGGTAGAAGAGCATTTGCTGAGGACCTGCCGCAACGCGACGTTCGTCCTCGAGCACGGATTTACCAGTTGCTATTCCGCCGCTTCCGCCAAGCTCAGGATCGATGTCGTCGTCCGTCAGGAGATCGAGGACGGATTTCTGGCCGGTCCGCGGTACCGCGCCGCCGGACCGGAGATAACGGTCACCGGCGGCCTCGGCGACGAGCGCAAGGCGCACATGCATGCGGAAAGCTTTGGCATGATTGCAGACGGGCCGGACGGCATACGCATGGCCGTCCGCCTGTGCTGCCGCGAGGGCGTCGACAACATCAAGATCAACATCTCCGGCGACGAATTCGTGAGTACCGCACGCGCCGAGATCGCGTCGATGGGCGAAATCGAGGTCGCAACCGCCGTTGAAGTCGCGCACGAATGGAGCAAGCGGGTGTCATGCCACGCAAGGGGCGCGGAGTCGGTCAAACGAGCCGTGCGAAACAAGGTCGACTGCATCTACCATTGCGATTTCGCCGACGAGGAAGCTCTCGACATGCTCGAAGGCGTCAAGGACACCGTGATCGTGGGCCCCGCCTTCGGCTTGGTGCACAACTCGGTATTTGAAGGCGAGATCGCTGGGCTTTCGAAGGAGATTGCGGCGCGGATGGGATTGCCCCGCAAGCTCGAGGCGACATGTCGAACCTACGAGCAGATCAGGAAGCGCGGAATCAAGGTAGTGATCGGCGGCGACTACGGATTCAGGATCACGCCGATGGGACAGAATGCCAGGGATATCGGGCACTTCGTGAAGTTCTTCGGCTACACGCCGGCCGAAGCCATGCGATGCGCGACGACGGTCGGGGGCGAATTGATGGGCCACAAGGGCGAGCTCGGCGTCATAAAGGAAGGGGCCTTGGCCGATATCCTCCTTGTCAACGGAAACCCGCTCGAAGACTTGTCCCTCCTGGTCGGCGCAAAGGCGTTCGCGATGATCATGAAGGACGGAAGACTCCATCGCGATCCGGGATCGAATTGGCGCGCAGGGTGAGGAAGAGGATGCTTGGGCGCATCGGCCAGGCCGGAGACAAGCCTTGACCACGATCGTCGGCCCGCGGCACCGCTTGGGCAGAACGACGCTCGCGCCCTACCTGTTCATCCTGCCGTTTGCCAGCCTTTTCGCTTTTTTCGTGCTGGCTCCGATGCTCTACGCGGCGCAGCTCAGCTTGTTCCGCCAGACGATCGTCGGCGGAAACCGCTTCGTATGGTTCGACAACTACGCGCGCGCGCTGGTCGATCCCGATTTCTGGGACGGCGTCAGCAACATGCTGCTGTTCGGCGCGATATTCATCCCGACCCTCATTGCGTTCGCTCTAGCCGCGGCGCTGATTCTAGATACCGACGTGATCCGCCGAAAATCGCTGTTTCGGATAGGCATCTTCCTGCCATACGCCATTCCGGCGGTGATTTCGACGCTCCTGTGGGGATACTTGTACGGTCGGAACTACGGCCCCGTCGCTCAGATCGCGAAGGCGCTTGATTTGCGGCCGCCCAACTTCCTTTCCGACGGCATGATCCTGCCTTCGCTGGCGAATGTCGCGATATGGCAAAGCACGGGCTACTATTTCGTCATCCTCTATGCCGCGCTGCAGTCGATTCCGACCGATCTCGCTGACGCAGCCGCCATAGATGGGGCCAATCGCTGGACATACGCCTGGCACGTCAAAATCCCGATCATCGCGCCGACGATATCGATCGTGCTGGTTTTCGCCGTCATCGGGACGCTGCAGCTGTTCAACGAGCCCTATCTGCTGCGGATCGCCGCGCCGGACGTGATCAACGTCCACTTCACGCCGAACATCTATGCTTATGGCCTCGCATTCATCAATCACCAATACAATTACTCCGCGGCGATCTCGTTCGCCATTGGGGCGCTCGTCGCGATTCTTTCCTACTTGTTGATCTGGAGCGTCTCTCGCCGCAGCGGGGGGAAATTGTCGTGACCAAGCCCGGCACGAATGCGGTCAGCTTCAGGCGGACGAAAACCCTGAACACCATCGTTCTGTCGCTGTTCCTGATCTATTCGCTGCTGCCGATTTACTACTTGGGCATCTCGACGACGAAGAGCAGCCGAGATTTGTATTCGACGTTCGGCCTGTGGTTTTCATCGGAATTTCACCTCATCGCCAACCTGCAGGAGCTATTTGCCTACGACGGCGGCAGATATCTCCGCTGGATGACTAATTCGATCTTTTATTCCGTGGCTTCGGCCTCGGGTGCGACCCTGATCGCAAGCATGGCGGGGTACGGGCTCTCGCGATACGAATTTGCCGGCAGGCGCCTGCTCGTCGCGATCGTCATCGGCGCCGTGCTGATTCCGCAAACGATCATGGTGATCCCTATCTTTCTCATGCTGGCGAAGATCGGTCTTCTCGATTCAGCCTGGGGCTTCATCTTACCGTCAACGGTCTACGCGCCGGGCGTCTACCTGATGCGTGGCTATATCGACCAAAGCGTGCCGATGGAGCTCATCGAAGCAGCGCGCATGGATGGCGCCAATGAGCTGACGATATTCGCTCGGATCGCCTTGCATCTGATGTCACCCGGTCTGGTAACCGTCTTCCTCCTTTCATTTGTGCATTGCTGGAATAGCTACTTTCTGCCGTTGGTCGTCTTCACCTCGGCCGACAAGTTTCCAATCAATGTCGGCCTCCCAATTTGGTACCAGTACGCAACGCAGGGATCGGGCGGCTCCAGCGGGCAGGGGTTGTTTACCCTGATCCTGACCGGCGCATTTGTCGGCGTCCTGCCGATCGTCGCAGCCTTTGTGTATCTGCAGCGCTATTGGCAGGGCGGCCTCGCCAGCGGCGCGATCAAATGAAGAGATCACGCTCCGCATCTGCGTCGGATGGATCGGGACATTGCCGGTTTGGTTGCCAGCATTGCACGGGTCGCGGGATCCGCAGCGCTGGGAGCGCTCGTTCGAAATTCGACGATGAAGCATCGAGAAACCAACGCCCCTTGCAGGGGGCGGCCAACCAAGGGAGAAGCGCCGTGAAGCAGACCAAAGCCAGCATTATCGGTCGCCGAGACATCCTCAAGACAATGGGAGTGAGTCTCGCATTGCCGGCAGTGTCGATTTTTCCTGGAAGAGCTCGAGCAGCGGAGCCGGTGACATTGAACATGTGGCAGTGGATTCCTGACTTCGATACCCAGGTAGAGCTGTTCAATAAAGCCAACCCGAACATCAAGCTGGCGCAGCTCAATGTGGGCGGCTCGGCGGCACAGTCTGTGAAGCTGCGCAACGTCCTCACGGCCAAGACCGGTGGGCCGGATATCGTGATGTTCACCTATGCCCAAGTGAATGGATTCGCCCGACTGGGAGCCATGGCCGATCTCACGCCCTTCGGAGCGGCAGATCTAAAGAGCAAGTTCACGAGCTACGCCTGGAATGAATTGAGCAAGGACGGAAAGATCTACGGCCTTCCCCTCGATTGCGCGCCTTTAGTGCAGGTGTATCGGCAGGATCTATTCGAGCAGTTCAACGTGAAAGTTCCGCAGAATTGGGATGAATTCGCCGATGCGGCCATGAAGGTCCACGCGAAGTCGCCGAAGACCTTCTTATCCAATTGCCTGTTCAGCAGAGGCGAGTGGACCATCGCGCAGCTTTGGCAGATGGGTTGGCGCGGTATCGAGACGAAGGGCGACACGATCAGCATCGAGATGAACGGCAAGATCAGCAAGGATCTTGCAAAGTACTGGCAGGCGCTCCTCGATGACAAACTGGTGGAGGCGCAGCCCGGCTTCACAACCGACTTCTTCTCGGCCCTCGATGACGACCGCTATTTGGAGATCATCGCGGGATCATGGTTCCCCAACTATTTCCGCCCGCAAGCCAGGAAGACGGCTGGGAAGTGGCGGGTGGCGGCGGCCCCGCAGGTCAAGAGCGGCAATACCCAGACGGCTTTTGGCGGCGCCGCTTTCGGCGTGTGGCCTGACACGAAGCACCCGAAGGAAGCGTTCGAGACGATCAAATGGCTGCTCACGGAGCGAAAGCCCACGGAACTGTACGTCAACAAGCAGTTCCTGACGCCGACCCTGAACGAGCTCCTCGACGACCGCCCCTTGTTGGACACGGCCTTTGAGTTCTGCGGCGGACAAAAGGTCAACGAAGTAGTCTTTGACGCCGCGAAGAAGATCCTGCCGCCGGTCGCGACGGCGCCATTCCATGACTACGTGCTCGAAATCATGAACGACGAGCTGAGCCAGGCCGCGGCTGGAAAACGGAAGCTGGCCGAGGCATTCGATCGCCTGCAGGACAAGCTGGTAGCATTCGCGAAAGATCAGGGATTCACCGTGAAGACCTGATTCGGGTCAAGGTAGCGGACAGGGATTCAGCTCGTCCGGTTGGAAGAGCGTTCAAACCGGCCGGACGAGTTGACTCTCACGCTGGTTACGACACCTGAGCGAGGGGTGGGCCGTTTCCCTATCGGCTGAATATAAACGGGTGAATTCCGGCCCCAGCCCGCGACTCGCACCGGTTACGAGAAGAGTAGCATGGATTTTCCTTCGTCGGGTTCGGCCGATTGGTTTTACATGCGACAAGAAATCTTCGCCGACTAGCGCCACGCGCCGATGACCACCCCCATGAGCGCCAGATAGATAAGCTGATAGCCGGCATCGATCACGAAGGCCTGCAGCGATTTACCGGAATGTATGTTGGCGATGAGGCCGAAGGGGGCGGCAAAGCCGATCCAGACGGAGAGACCGAGCCCGAGCCCCTGCTGCCATCCTGCGGCGCCAGTCCATTCGATCAACACGGCGATCGCCAATGCGATGACGATTTGCGAGAGGAACGTCACCACCAAGGCACGCGCCGCATTGGGGCCCCGCTGCATCTCCTGAATCTTTTCCGGCGTGATGCCACTGGATTTAATCCAAGCATTCTTGAAGAGGCCGCCATACCAGGCCCAACCCAGCATGAACGATGCGAAGCCAGCGAGGAGAACGGCGAGATAGTTCACATTGGCCATGGTGGGCGCTCCCTCAAAGATTCTGCCTAAGCCGTTTCCTTGAACAGCTCCCGGCCGATCAGCATGCGGCGGATCTCCGAGGTGCCGGCGCCGATCTCGTATAGCTTCGCATCGCGCAGCAGACGCCCGGTCGGGTATTCGTTGATGTAGCCATTGCCGCCCAGGCACTGGATCGCCTCGAGCGCCATCCAGGTCGCCTTCTCGGCAGCATAAAGGATGGCGCCGGCCGCATCCTTGCGCGTGGTCTGGCCGCGATCGCAGGCCTTCGCCACGGCGTAGACATAGGCCTTGGCGGCATTCATCGTCGTGTACATGTCGGCGAGCTTGCCCTGCATCAGCTGGAACTCGCCGATCGGCTGGCCGAACTGCTTGCGCTCATGCACATAAGGAAGCACCGCGTCCATGCAGGCCTGCATGATGCCGATGGGGCCGGCGGCGAGCACGGCGCGTTCATAGTCGAGCCCGCTCATCAGCACGTTGACGCCGCCGTTCACCTGGCCCAGCACATTCTCCTCGGGCACCTCGCAGTTCTCGAAGACGAGCTCGCAGGTGTTCGAGCCGCGCATGCCGAGCTTGTCCAGCTTCTGCGCCGTAGAGAAGCCCCGCATCCCCTTCTCGATGATGAAGGCGGTGATGCCGCGCTGCGCTGCTTCCGGATCGGTCTTGGCATAGACGACGAGCGTATCGGCGTCCGGGCCGTTGGTGATCCACATCTTCGAGCCGGTGAGGACATAGCGGTCGCCCTTCTTGACCGCCCGGGTCCGCATGCTGACGACGTCGGAGCCGGCTCCGGGCTCGCTCATCGCCAGGGCCCCCACATGGGTCCCCTGGATCAGCTTCGGCAGGTACTTCTGGCGTTGCGCCTCGGTGCCGTTGATGCGGATCTGGTTGACGCAGAGATTGGAATGGGCGCCGTAGGAGAGGCCGACCGAGGCCGATGCCCGGCTGATCTCCTCCATCGCCACGCAATGCTCCAGATAGCCCATGCCGGCGCCGCCATACTCCGGCCCGACGGTGATGCCGAGCACCCCCAGCGTGCCGAGCTTGGGCCAGAGATCCATGGGAAAGGCGTTCGAGCGGTCGATCTCGGCGGCTCTCGGCGCAATCTCGTCCGCGGCAAAGCCGCGGACCGTGTCGCGCAGCATCTCGGCGGTGTCGCCCAGATCGAAGTCGAGACTGGGAAAGTCATTGGCTGCCATGGTGATATCCTCGATCCCGCACCGCCCCGGCCGAGTCCGGAACAGCCCCCCCCGAAGCCCAAACGCGGGGAAACTATACACCTTCCGAGCGCTTCTATCGGAGCGTGCGGTAAGCGCCTATGATGAATTGGGCAGGCATGCCCAGCAATCAGCCTACCAATCAACCGACAAAGAGCGGGAGGTCACAATGCCTTACTATCTGCACCGCATCGCCTTTACGCCGCGCTCGATGCAGGCGCTGGTGTTGAAGCCGCAGGATCGCACGCCCATCGTCAAGAAGCTGTTTGCCGCCCATGGCGGCAAGCTGCATCAATACTTCTTCGCCTTCGGCAAGTATGACGTGGTGATCATCAGCGAGTTTCCGAACAACGAGAGCGCGTCAGCGGCGTTGATGACGGCCATCGGCTCCGGCGCGCTTGCCGGCGGCGAGACGACGGTGCTGATGACGGTTGCGGAGGCGGTCAAAGCCATGAAGCAAGCCAAGAAGGCCAAGGGCACCTACACCCCGCCCGGCAAGGGTAGGTGAGCGCCGCGGCGCCCGATGCCGCTTAGCCGATGAGATGCCGCCGGAATAGCTCGATATAGATCTCGGGGCGGGTGATGTAGGGAAAGTGCCCTCCCATCGGCAGGCGCACATGCCGCGCCTTCGGATAGCGCCGGCGCACGGCGGCAAGCTCGGCCTGAGGCAGGATCTGGTCGTCCTTGCTGTCGATGGTCACGATCCGGCTTTGGGGTAAGCTCAGCTTCGGCACCGGCGGCCCGCCGCGCACGATGAGTACGCGCATCTTCAAGGTGGCAGCGCCGAGGCGGAGACCGGCGTCCAGGAGCGCCTTCTGCATGAGCTTGAAGCCGGCATCGGGCGTCGGCATGGTCCGCACCCGCGCCTGGTTGATCTCTAGGTGCTGCTTTGCCGGCATCCGCCGCGCCTCGGCGACCGACGGGCCGCGAAGACGCGTGGGATCGATGAGGGTGTTGGCGACGAAGAGCGTCTCGATCCGCTCTGGGTGCCTGGCCGCGAAGTGCTGCACCAGATAGCCTCCGAGCGAGGAGCCGAGCAGACTGGCTTTGGCGATGCCGAGCTTGTCCATGAGCTTGGCCAACGCGTCGGCAAGCCCGGTTATGGTGCGCGCGTTGGGTACGGTCAGCGAGACGATGCGGACGTGCTGGCCGAGGGCGGCCATCTGGTTCCAGAAAATGTCGGCTGTCCCCAGCGTGCCGGGAACCAGAATGAGCGTGGGCCCGCCCTTGCGGCCCTTGGTCTGGATCACGCCCCAGCCAAGCCCGCCGGCCTCGACCCGGCGCTCGCGATGGCGCTTTCGAAACGTCTCTTGCTTCATTCCGGCCCTTCCTCTCGCTGCTGCGCTCGCCTTAGCTTCTCCACCGCAAGGTCCTGGGCTTCACCGGATTGACAAAGGTTCTGCCTTCGCTCCGGCTCGCCGCATATTCCTTCTTCAGGCGGTAGTACCATTTCGCCTGGGTATCGGCATCATCGATGAGCATCAGCGCCGGCACGTGCTTGAGGCCGATCGCCTGCCTCGCCATGATGTCGCGGTCCTGGCGGAGGAACGCCCGCACATAGGGCCTCGCCATCGGCTTGACGAAATCCAGCCAACGCGCCGTCCACCAGATCGCATGATTGATCTCGGTCATGCCCGGTTCGGTCGGCGTGACGGACGTCAAGGCGCCGACAACCAGTTTGTCCGTGCGAATGTGCTCGACTCGCACCCCCGGCAAGCGAAAGGAGATCTCGGTCTCGGGCTTGCCGCCGATCAGCCGGTAGGCGCGGCTATTGGTCGAGGGCGCATGCCTGAGCATGGTGAAGCCCCAGGGCGACGGCTGGAACGCCTTGGCCTTCTCGTGGATGGAGGCGGCCGAGCGCCACCACCAGGCGCGATGCACGAAGGGACCATGCGCGGGGTCCATGAGACCGACCACGGCGTGGTCCATGGCGCAGGGAAAATTCATCGCCTCGGCGAGGTCGGCGGCCCGCTCGCCTATATCGGGCACGACCGGGATATCGGGCGCTCCCGACGGATCGGCACCGAAGAACACCCAGATGTTCCCCTGCACCTCGCGCGCCGGATAGGAGCGGACCTTGATCCGCGATGCATCGAAGGCCTGGCCTTCGACCAGGGATGGGATCGCCGTGCAGCGGCCGGAGGGCTGGAACCGCCAGCCGTGGTAGCAGCATTCGATCTCCCTCCCGTCGAAGCGCCCGAAGCTGAGCGGCATGCCGCGGTGGGGGCACACATCCAAAAGGGCGAAGGCTGCGCCTGCCTGATCTCTGCCCAGCAGCAAAGGCTCGCCTAAAAGCGTCTTGGCCCGCATCGTGCCCGGTTTCAGATCCCGGCCAGGAAGCGCGAAATACCAGACGTCCCTGAGCAGTTCGGATCGTTCGGCAGCTACGGGGTCAGCCATGAGACCAATCCGAAAAAGATTAAAAGTCCGGCAGCGACGGTGGCGGCGGCAAGCATCAGACCAGCCTGCTGCCGGATTCCCTTCTTCATACGAAGCCCGACGAGCGGGATCAACGATCCTAGAAGACAGGAGACGGCGAGCGTCGCCGTCATCGCGATGGCAATCGCCAAGGCGGCTTGCCAGGACTCAAGCCAAATCCCCGCGGCCAGCGCCGCAATCGCCGTGATCGGCGTGCTTGCCGTTGCCGCGACGGTGATCTCTTCACCGATACGCCCCCAGTCTAGGATGCCGGGCAATCGGCTCCGAAACGCCCGTGCCAAGCTTTGCCGACCGGCACCCAGGCCGACCCCGACGACGATCGGCGCCATTGCGGCGATCGGCATTCCTCGCGCAATGAGGCTCTGAAACAAGAAGATCATCGCCGACGCCGGCAGTGCCACCGCCAGAGCGGGCAAGAGCTCGGCGAAATGATCGGCCGACACAAAGTACCGCTTGGCAACGTCCGCACCGCCGCTGTCCAGCGATGGCGAAGCCCCGCCTTCGCTCGGATCGATGACGTCAACGACATCGTCGATGGTGATTTGGCCGAGCACCCGGCCGTCACCGTCGACGACCGCGACCGAAAGCAATGCGTAGCGGCGGAATAGGCGAGCGACATCGCTTTGAGCCGCTAGCGCCGACACGTTGGGAGCATCGGCGAGCATGACGTCGGCCACCCGCTCCAAGCGGCGTGCGCGCAGCAGCCGATCGAGCGGCACGGCGCCGACGGGACGACCCTCGCTGTCGACCACGAATGCCGCATGGAGAGCGCTCGGCAGATCCCGAGCATGCTGCAAAAAATCCAACGTTTGGCCCACGGTCCATTGCTGAGGCACGCTCGCGCATTCCAGCTGCATCAGCCGCCCGGCGCTGCCTTCGGGATAGGTGAGCATCCGCGCCAGGAGCGCGCGGTCAGCCTCCGGCATATGGGCCAAAATGGCGTTCCGGCGTTCGTCGTCGAGATCGGCCAGCAAGTCGACGGCATCGTCGGTCTCCAGCGTCGCCATGGCGAGAGCCACCTCGGCAAGGCCGAGCCGGGTGAAGAGCTCGGAGCGAACCGGCTCGTCGAGATAGGGCATGATGCGGGCGTCGAAGCGTTGCCGCAGCGCGTCCAGAGCCGAGCCCAGATGCGTCCGCGGCAGGCGCGCCAAGAGCTCCGCCCCGTCGGCCGGATGCAGCTTGTGCATGAGCGCCCAGGCCTGATGCGGCCTCGCGGCATCGAGGGCCTGTACGACCTCGCGCTCGATTGCGGCGGTCAGCCCCTGAAACGGCGCTTGGGCCACCGGTCCTCCAGTCGCGGCAACGGGGTTCGCCGCATCCTTCGGCCGTCCCATGCCTCAGCCGGGGGCCTGTCGGCTCAGCGCATCCACCGCCGCATAGGCGGTCATGTTGACGATGCCACGCACGGTGACGGACGCGGTCAGCACATGGGCCGGTTGCGCCACGCCGAGCAGCATCGGTCCGACCGACAATCCTTCGCCCAAGACCTTGAGCGCGTTGAAGGTGATGTTGGCGGCATCGAGTGTCGGCATGATCAGGAGATTGGCGACACCCTTCAGGCGCGAATTCGGAAAGACCTGTTTGCGGATCTCCTCCGACAGCGCCGCGTCGGCATGCATCTCGCCATCGACCTCGAGTTCCGGCGCCCGCTCGCGAATGAGCTTGAGGGCCTCCCGCATCTTCACCGCCGAGGGCGCGTCTCTGGTGCCGAAGCTGGAATGGGACAGCAGTGCGACCTTGGGTTGAATGCCGAACCGGTTCACCTCGGTCGCCGCCATGCACACGGTCTCGGCGATGTCTTCGGCGCTGGGATCAGTCGTGACATGGGTATCGGCGATGAAGTAGAGGCCGCGCGGCAGAATGAGCAAATTGAGCGCCGCCAAATGACGGGCGCTCGGCCGGCGGCCGACGACGTCGAGCACCTGGCCCAGGTGATCGTTGAACCGGCCGACCGTCCCGCAGATCAGCGCATCTGCCTCCTTTCGGCGCAGCATCAGGGCGGCGATCGTCGTCGTTCGGGTACGCACGTGGCGGCGTGCGAGGTCGGGCGAGACGCCCCGGCGTTCCATCAATAGGTGATACGCCTTCCAATACTCAGGATAGCGCGGATCGTCATCGGGATTGACCAGCTCGAACTCGACGCCGGGACGGATCCTCAGACCGAGCCGATCGATCCGCATTTCCACGACCGACGGACGACCCACCAAGATCGGTCGGGCGACGCCCTCGTCGACCACGGTCTGCACCGCACGCAGCACCCGCTCCTCTTCGCCCTCGGCGTAGACGACCCGCTGCGGCTCCAGCCTGGCACGTTGAAACACCGGCCGCATCACCAGGCCGGAGCGGAAGACGAACTGGGTGAGACGCTGCCGGTAGGCCTCGAGATCGGCGATCGGCCGTGCGGCGACTCCGCTTCGCATCGCGGCCTCGGCGACCGCCGGTGCGATCTTGATGATGAGCCGCGGGTCGAACGGCTTCGGGATCAGATTCTCCGGCCCGAAGGCGGGCGGCTGTTCGCCATAGGCGGCGGCGACGATGTCCGAGGATTCGGCGAGCGCCAGGTCGGCGATCGCATGCACGCAGGCGACCTTCATCGCCTCGTTGATAACCGTCGCGCCGACATCGAGGGCACCGCGGAAGATGAAGGGAAAGCAGAGGACGTTGTTGACCTGGTTCGGATAGTCGGAGCGGCCGGTGGCGATCACGGCATCGGGTCTGACCGCCTTCACCTCTTCGGGCATGATCTCCGGGGTCGGGTTGGCCAGCGCCAGGATGAGCGGGCGTGTCCCCATGCGCGCCACCATCTCGGGCTTGAGCACAAGCGGTGCCGATAATCCGAGGAAGATGTCGGCCCCGCCGATGGCGTCGGCGAGCGAACGGGCGTCGGTCGCCCGCGCATAGCGTTCCTTGCGCGGATCCATGAGCTCGGTTCGGCCCTTGTAGACCACGCCGACGATGTCGGTGACCGTCGTATGCTCGAGCTTGAGTCCGAGGTCGACCAGCAGATCCAGGCAGGCAATGGCCGCGGCACCGGCGCCCGACGTGACGAGCTTGACCTCGCCCAGCGTCTTGCCGACGACCCTAAGCCCGTTCAGGATCGCGGCGGCGACGATGATCGCCGTGCCGTGCTGATCGTCGTGGAATACCGGGATGCGCATCCGGGCCTTGAGGCGGCTCTCGATCGCGAAGCATTCCGGCGCCTTGATGTCTTCGAGATTGATGCCGCCGAAGGTCGGCTCCAGGGAAGCGATGATATCCACCAGCTTGTCGGGATCACGCTCATCGATTTCGATGTCGAAGACGTCGATGCCGGCGAACTTCTTGAACAGCACCGCCTTGCCTTCCATGACCGGCTTCGCTGCCAAGGGGCCGATCGAGCCCAGCCCGAGCACGGCCGTGCCGTTGGTTATGACGGCGACCAGATTGGCCCGCGAGGTGACGGTGGAGGCTTCACTCGGATCGGCGACGATGGCGTTGCAGGCGGCGGCTACGCCTGGGGTGTAGGCGAGCGCCAGGTCGCGCTGGTTGGCGAGCGGCTTGGTCGCCGTGACGCTGATTTTGCCGGGTGTGGGGTGGCGGTGATAGTCGAGTGCCGCTTCGCTCAAATCCTGCGCCATTACGCTCTCCCCCAAGCGGCTTCTTCTTCAACCTCGCCGAACGCGATCGTCAGCATAGCCGAGGCTCTGCCGTCGCGGAAATTGCCCCAGCAACGGAGAGAAAGGGCATTCCAGCCGCTCTTGGGCGCGGCACCGAGGCGGCCCTGGGGTGCCGCCGGGCCGGCGCGAAAATGGGCAATTTAGAATGGTGCGGTCGAGAAGACTCGAACTTCCACGGGGTTGCCCCCACAGCGACCTCAACGCTGCGCGTCTACCAGTTCCGCCACGACCGCTTGGATTACTTCGGCCAGGCCCTTACGGCCTTGCCAAAGGCGATGGCGGGGAATAGCAAATCGTCTCAACCGACGCAAGCGGCGCCGAGGGCGCTCGGGGATGGGTCACGAATGGCCGCAGATGGCGTGGGCCGGGCCGGCCGAAGCATAGAATGGCGGATCGCCGAGACTGCGATCGCCTATCCCGAGGCCGTGGCCGCGATGGAGGCTCGGGCCGAGGCGATCCGGGCTGGAACCCAGCCTGAGCTCGTCTGGCTCCTCGAGCATCCGCCGCTCTACACCGCCGGCACCTCCGCCGATCCCAGCGAGCTCCTCGACCCGGGGCGCTTCCCGGTGTTCCAGACCGGCCGCGGCGGCCGCTACACCTACCACGGCCCTGGCCAGCGGGTCGCTTATGTGCTGCTCGACCTGAAGGCCCGAAAGCCCGACATCCGCTGTTACGTGCATGCGCTCGAGGCATGGTTGATCCATGCGCTCGGCCGCTTCGGCGTCGGTGCCGAGCGGCGCGCCGAGCGCATCGGTCTCTGGGTCCCGCGGCTGGATCTCAACCTGCCCCTGCGCGAGGATAAGATCGCGGCCATCGGCGTACGCGTGCGCCGATGGGTCAGCTTCCATGGCGTTGCCCTGAATGTCGAACCCGACCTCAGCCATTTCGCTGGAATCGTGCCGTGCGGCGTCGCCGGGCATGGGGTGACCTCGCTCGTCGACCTCGGGATACCCGCGACCATGGCAGACGTCGACACGGAGCTTGCGCAAAGCTTCGATGCGGTATTCGGGGCGGGCGGCAGCTTCGCACGCGCCTCTGAGCCCAATTCAAAGGGTCTCGCGCTGGAGAAAGCCTCCTAACGGGCGTTCCGAGGAAGGCTCGACCGCAACGCGCGTCACCCGGGCGGCCGGCGGCCCGCGATGGCAGAGCGTCACCATCGCGTCCACCGCATCGGATGAACCCGAGAGAAGCGCCTCGACCGAGCCGTCGCGCCGGTTGCGGACCCAACCCGCGAGGCCCCGGCGCTGCGCCTCTTCGATGGTCCACGCCCGATAGGCGACACCCTGCACGCGCCCCACGATGCGCACCAGCACGGCGCGTTGGCCGAGGTCGTCAACGCCCATCAGGCGAATTCCAGGATCTTCTGATCGACCGCGAGGCTGTCGCCGGGCTTGGCCAGCAGCTCCTTGATGGTGCCGTCGCGCTCGGCTTTCAGCACGTTCTCCATCTTCATCGCCTCGATGACCGCCAAAGTCTCGCCGGCCTTGACCTCCTGACCGGTGGCAACCGCCAGCGAAACTAGAAGCCCCGGCATCGGCGATATGAGATAGCGCGAGAGATCCGGGGGCGCCTTGACCGGCATCGTCTCGGCATAGGTGGCTGCCGACGGCGTCAGCACCAGCGCGTCCACCTCCACCCCGCCATGGGCCAGCCGGTAGCCGATCCCGGCGCGCTCGACCTTGACGGCGAGCGGATGACCGTTGACCGTGCCGTCGAAGAGGTGACCGCCCGGCGTCAGATCGCCCCTCAGGGTCATGGTGCGGCCGCCGACCTCGACGTCGGTGCCGCCATTGGCTGCCTTCACCGAGACCGGATGCATGTCGCGGCCGAGCCGCACCACCCAATTTCCATCGAGGCCGCGTCGGCGCCCTGGGAGCTGGCCGCTGATGCAGGCATCGCGCTCGGTAGCCCGCTGGTGCAGCGCCGCCGCCAGCGAGGCCAGCAGGATCGTATCGTCCCGGCCGAGTGCCGCACCGTGGAATCCTTGCGGGAATTCCGCCGCGATGAGGTTGGTGGAGAGCTGGCCCGCCCCGAACCGCTTCAAGCCCAGGAGCGTCGAGAGAAAATCGACATTGTGGCGTACGCCGCCGATGATGAAGCGATCCAACCCGGCACGGGCATGGCGAATGGCCTCGGCGCGATCGCCGCCATAGCCGATCAGCTTGGCGATCATCGGATCGTAGTAGATGGAGATTTCCGCGCCCTCATAGACGCCGGTATCGACCCGAATATGCCCGTCCTCCGGTGGCGGCCGATAGCGCGTGAGCCGGCCGGTCGAAGGCAGGAAGCTCCGCCTGGGATCCTCGGCATAGACCCGTGCCTCGACGGCCCAACCGCGGATGCTAACGTCTTTCTGCGCGAGGGCGAGCTTTTCGCCGGCGGCAATGCGGATCATCTGCTCGACCAGATCGAGACCCGTGACCAGCTCGGTCACCGGGTGCTCGACCTGGAGCCGGGTGTTCATCTCCAGGAAATAGTAGGTACTCTCGGTATCGACGATGAATTCCACGGTCCCGGCAGAGCGGTAGCCGACTGCCTTCGCCAAGGCGACCGCCTCCGCCCCCATGGCCGCACGGGTCTTGGCGTCGATGAACGGGCTCGGCGCTTCTTCGAGCACTTTCTGATGCCGGCGTTGCACCGAGCACTCCCGCTCTCCCAGATACAGCACGGTGCCGTGATGATCGGCGAGGATCTGTATTTCGATATGGCGCGGCTCTTCGATATAGCGCTCGATGAACACCCGGTCGTCGCCGAAGGCCGAGCGCGCCTCATTGGCGGCGGAGAGAAAGCCCTCGCGCACCTCGCGGTCGTTGCGGGCGATGCGCATGCCCTTGCCGCCTCCGCCGGCGGAGGCCTTGAGCATGACCGGGTAACCGACCCGGCGCGCGACTTCGACTGCCTCGTCGGCCCCCTTCAGGGATTGGAGATGTCCGGGTACCGTCGAGACACCGGCTTTCTCGGCCAATTTCTTCGACTCGATCTTATCGCCCATGGCGGCAATCGCCTTGGCCCCTGGACCGATGAAGGTGATGCCGGCATTATCCAGCGCCTCGGCGAATTGAGCGCGTTCGGAGAGAAATCCGTAGCCCGGATGGACGGCCTCCGCCCCGGTCTCCCGGCAGGCAGCCAGGATGGCGTCGATCGAAAGATAGCTTTGCGCCGCCGGCGCCGGCCCGATGCGCACGGCCTCATCGGCCTCGCGCACATGCAAGGCATCGGCATCCGCATCGGAATAGACCGCAACCGTCTTGATCCCGAGCCGCCGGCAGGTGCGGATCACCCGACAGGCGATCTCGCCCCGGTTGGCGATGAGGATTTTCGAGAAGAGCTTGGACGCACCCTTACGCCCGCCAGATTGGCTCATGGACTTGACAGTCACTGATCGCGGCCCCGTTTGGGTTCTTTTGCTACCGCAATGCCTTCGGCATGGGTTCGGCTCGTCCTGAGCTTGTCGAAGGACGAGCCGCCGCACGACCGGGACGCCGCGAGCATCCGCAATGCTTCGAAATCACCACGCATAAGCGCTTCTTTCTTGGCGCGCCGCCATCCTTTGAGCCGTCGCTCAGCCGATACGGCTTCCAGGGGATCGTCGAAGGATTGATGGAACACAAGGGTAACCGGACGGCGGCTCTTCGTGTAGCCATCGTACGTGCCGCGATTGTGCTCTGCCAAGCGTTCTTCCAAGGACCGGCGCGTCGATCCCACATAGTAGTGCCCGTCAGAACAACGCAAGATGTACACGAAGACTGTCATCGCCGTCCTTCGGCAGGCCCATCCTTCGACAAGCTCAGGATGAGCCTGACTGCTACGTCGATGCGTTTGGACGGATGCTCCGTTCCAACATTTACAGCGGAATGTTGCTGTGCTTCTTCCACGGATCGTCGAGGCGTTTGTCGCGCAGCATGGCGAGCGAGCGGCACAGGCGCTTTCGGGTCGTGCTCGGCATGATCACGTCGTCGATGAAACCGCGGTGGCCGGCGACGAACGGGTTGGCGAATTTGGCGCGGTATTCCTCGGTCCTGGCCTCGATCTTGCGCGGATCGCCGATATCGGCTCGGAAGATGATCTCGACCGCCCCTTTCGGTCCCATGACCGCGATCTCGGCCGTCGGCCAGGCGAAGTTCACATCGCCCCTGAGATGCTTGGAGCTCATCACGTCATAGGCTCCGCCATAGGCCTTGCGGGTGATCACGGTCACTTTTGGCACCGTCGCCTCGGCGTAGGCGAACAAGAGCTTGGCCCCATGCTTGATGATGCCGCCATATTCCTGGGCGGTTCCCGGCAGGAAGCCGGGCACGTCGACGAAGGTGACGATGGGGATGTTGAAGGCATCGCAGAAGCGCACGAACCGCGCCGCCTTGCGCGAGGAGTCGATGTCGAGGCAGCCGGCCAGCACCATCGGCTGGTTGGCGACGAAACCGATGGTAGAGCCGGCCATGCGGCCGAAGCCGATGATGATGTTGCCGGCATAGGTGGGCTGCAGCTCGAAGAAATCCGCCTCGTCCACCACCTTCAGGATCAGCTCGCGCATGTCGTAAGGCCGGTTCGACGTGGCCGGCACCAGCGTATCGAGCGAGGTCTCGATGCGCTCGGGATCGTCGGCGGTCGGCTTGACCGGCGGCTTCTCGCGATTGGAAGACGGCAGGAAGTCGGCGAAGCGGCGGAGCTGCAAGAGCGCTTCGACGTCATTCTCGAAGGCAAGATCGGCCACTCCGGAGCGGGTCGAATGGGTGATAGCACCACCCAGCTCCTCGTGGGTCACGGTCTCGTGGGTCACCGTCTTCACCACGTCGGGGCCGGTCACGAACATGTAGGAGGAGTCCTTCACCATGAAGATGAAGTCGGTCATCGCCGGCGAATACACCGCACCGCCGGCGCAGGGCCCCATGATGAGGGAGACCTGCGGCACCACGCCCGAGGCGATGACGTTGCGCTGGAACACCTCGGCATAACCGGCGAGGCTGGCGACACCTTCCTGAATGCGGGCGCCGCCGGAATCGTTGAGGCCAATCACCGGCGCCCCCACCTGGAGCGCCTTGTCCATTATCTTGCAGATCTTCTCCGCGTGGGGCTCGGACAGGCTGCCGCCGAAAACGGTGAAGTCCTGGCTGAATGCGAAGACGAGCCGGCCGTTGATCGTGCCGTAGCCGGTGACGACGCCGTCGCCGGGGATCTTCTGGTCGTCCATGCCGAAATCGGCGCAGCGATGCTCCACGAACATGTCCCACTCCTCGAAGGAGCCGGGATCGAACAAGAGGTCGAGGCGCTCGCGCGCGGTGAGCTTGCCTTTGGCGTGCTGCGCCTCGACCCGCTTGGCGCCGCCGCCGGCACGGGCTGCGGCGCGCATCTCCTCGAGCCGGCGGAGAATGTCCTGCATCGACGCTCCGGTAGGTTGCGGCTACGCCCAAGCGAGATAGCACCATCAGCGGGTCGACACCAGCGTCGGGGTGCCGCCGGCTACCCTCAGAGCACCCGGATCAGCGCGAGGAAGCGCGCCGAAATGGCCGCATCGGCACGAATCGCGGCGCGGCGCTCGGCCGCCTCGTCGTCCTCGCCCCATTGCTCCGCCTGGCAGGTCTCTTCCAGCAGCGCCAGCTCGGCGGCGGCGGCGGCATCGAGGCGGCCCTCGACCACGGCCAGTGCCAGCACGACCGAGCCCAGGGTCTGAGTCAAGGCGTGCAACGCCATCAAGGTCAGGCCCTGGTGCTGGAGGACCGCTTTGCGGATCGCCGCCAAGGCGGTCTCCGACTGGCGCACCGGCGCCACGCCCTCCGTCACCTCGAGCCGGGCGCCATAGCGCTCCGACGCCCAATCGAGCCAAGGCTGCCAATCCCGGGCCTGGCGTCGGCAGAGCTCCGGTGGTCGATCGGCGCGGTAACAGAGGAGCTCGGATTGGGCGTAGCTGCAGATCTCGGCGACCGCCGGGCCCGATTCGGGCAGCACCCGGTCAAGCGCGGTCGCGATCAGCGTGGTGAGCGGCATGGTCGCCGGCAGGACCGTCTCCCCTTGCCTTCGCCACTCCTCGGCGATCGCCTCGGCCAAGGCTTTCGTCGGCACCCGCATCGGTGCTTTGGCCGGGCTCAGCAGGGGCATGGCATCGAGGGTGACGATGAAGCCGTCGCCCAGGGCCGCCACCGCAACGCTCTTGTAGGACCGGTGCACGGGGTTCCGACCTAGCGCTTGAGGATGCTGCCAAGGCCCTCGAAGAGGCCTTGGATGCCGCCCGGCTTCGCCGGCTGGGCGGCGCGGGGCGTCGGCGCCTGGGCCGGTCGCGCGGCCGGTTGTTCGGATATCCGCGGAGCGCCGTCGGCCATTGCCGGTCGCGCCTTCTGGCAGGGTTGCTCGCCGCTGCCCGCACTCAGAAACGGTACCAGCGCGCCTAAGGGATTGATGGCGGTGCCGACGACCACACCCGCGACACCGCGCGCCAGCCCCAGCGGATCGGGGAACGCCGTGGGATCGCTGAGGGTGCCGCGCACCAGGATCGGTACTGCGAGGCTCACGATCGCCGCCTGCTTTGGATGCGGCGTCAGCTTCAGATCGATCGTCTCCCGCCCGAGATCCACCTTCCCTTCTCCGGCGACGGTCATGCGCTGGGTGTCGAGCAGCAGGACTTTCGACTCGGCGAGGCCGCGGGCGATGTCGGCGCGCAGCAGCGCGCAATTCATCCGCGCATCCCCGTCATTGCGGGCCCAGGGCGCCAGCCTGGTCACAAGATCGCCGGCAATCAGCTCCAGCCGATGGCTGCGAATGACCCCCTCGCCGACATCGAGGATGACCAGACCATCGAGGCTTTGCGCGAGCTCGTGCGCGGAGCCGCCCTTGGCGTTCAGCCGGAAATGCCCGTCGGCTTTGCCGACGAGCATGTCGGTCAGCTTGAGCTCGGAGAGCAATCGGCCGAGATCGAGCTTCCGAAACTCGCCGGCGCCCGACACGCGCGCGGCCGAGTCCTCGGCCGCCAGCACGCCCTGGAGCGATACCTCGCCGTCGACCAGCTTGCCGGCGAAGCGCTCGAGCTTGAACGTACCATTGGCGAGGCTGATCACAGCCTTGGCCTCATGCAGGGCGGTTCCCAGGGCGAGGATCTCTCCCGCCGCCATCTCGGCGTCGACATCGGCCCGAAGCAGCGGACTGAGATCGACCGGTGCCGTGTCGAAGACGGGACCGCGACGCGCCGGGCGCTGGCCCGCGGGCGGTTCGGAAGCCGCCAGCAGCGGGGCAAGGTCGATACGGGTCGCAGAAAGCGAGGCGAGGATCTTCGGTCGCGGCGCATCGACCGTGATGACGACCTTGCCGGCAAGGTCGCTGTCGCCGAGGCGGGCCTTGATCGCGTCCATGGTCACGGATCGTCCATCGAGACGGACCCGCGCCGTCGCCTCGATGGGTCCGACGGGCGGGAGTCGTACCGTCAGCAGCCGGCCGAAATCGTCCAGCGTTTCCGCGGCGGCTCCGAGCGTCAGGTCGCCCGTCGCCAGGGTCGGATCGAATGTCCCTTCGGCATCGAGCCTGATCGCACCGAGCCGCAATTTGACGCCGCTCAGCGCGATCCTGCTGGCATCGCCGGCAAGTTCCGCGGAGAACTCGACCGGGGCCACGTCGGCTAAGGATAGGGCGGCAGGGCGGCCGAGCTCGGCCAGAGACGGAGCCGCAAGGCTCAGCTGCAGGCGGGCGGAACGCAATGCCGGCTCGACCGTGCCGAAGACCTGAACGGCTGCCGACCCCACGCTTCCCTTGAGGTCGACCGGGAAGGCAGCGCCGCTGACGATCGCCTCGGGGGCACCGAGAATGCCGGCAAGGGTCACGGGCATCTCGGCAAGGCGCGCTGCCAAGTCGAGCTTCAGTCCGTCCTCGGCGTCCTGCTCGAGGTTGAGGGCTTGCAAGGCGAGGCTATAGCGCTCGCCGGCGCGTTCGTCCTGATAGGTGATCCTGCCGGCCTCGAGCGCCAGTTTCCGGACCCGCGGCAGCCCGGGCAGGCCGCCGGCCGCTTTGGGTTCCGCATTGGCGACATCGGCGCTGCCGCCCGTTCCAGACAGCTGCCAATTTCGATGCCCGCTCGCATCCGTCTCCAGCAGGAGATCCGGCTCGACCAGCACGATGCGCTCGATGATGATCTCGCCCTTGAGCAATGGCCACAGCGCCACCTCCAGCTCGAGGCGCTTCAGCGTCAGCATCGCCAGCCGCGAGCCGCCGGCTGGATTGGCGAAGGAGATGCCCTCGGCGCGCATGGCCGGGCGCGGCCAGAGCTGAACGCCGATCGGCCCGGCGATGGTCAGCTGCCGTCCCGTGGCCTCCCGCACACGCTCGGCAGCGAACGTGGCGTATGCTGCGGGGTCGATGCTCGAGACGATGGCCACCGCGCCGCCGACGGCGAGCAGGGTGAGGATGCCGAGAGCGAGCGCGACGCGTCTTGACCGCATCAGGATTCAGCCTTTTCGACCGTCAGGCGATCGACGAGCTCCACGAAATCGCGGGCAATGAAGACGGCGCCGGCCGCCTTCAGCTCAGGTGCGCAATGGTAGCCCCAGGCGACGCCGAGGGCGCTGACGCCGGCGGCTCCGGCCATGAGCATGTCGAAGGTGGTATCGCCAATCATCACGGTTTCGCCCGCGGCGACGCCGGAGTGCTCCATCGCCGCGTACAGCATGGCCGGATCGGGCTTGCCCGGTCCGTCATCGGCGGTATGCAGCGAGACGAAGCGATCGACCAGACCATGGCGTCCGAGCGTCGCCAAGAGGCCGCGGCGCGCCTTGCCGGTCGCAACCGCCAACCGGTATCCCCCATCCGCCAGCCGATCGAGCGCCTCGATGGCGCCGGGATAGAGCGGCTCGTGATGCTCCGGTCCCTGGCGCTCGGCCAGAAACGCCGCACGATAGGCGGCGACGACGGAGTCCCGCAGCGCCGCATCGGCATCGGGCAAGAGTTCGGCCACCGCGACGTTGAGATTGAGGCCGATGATGCGGCGAACCTGGTCCGGCAGCGGATCGCCGAGGCCGTTCCTCCGCCAGGCGGCGGTCATGGCCTTAAGGATATGTGCCTGGCTGTCGACCAAGGTCCCGTCGCAGTCGAATACCGCAAGCCGAGGGGGCCGGGTCATGTGCAGGCTCCGCGGGCGGGCTGCGGCAGGGCGCTCATAGCTCGGCAAAGGGGTCGACGGGCGGGCGTGGGGGAAACCCCATCGCCTCCCAGGTCGTCGCCAAGGCTTTCGGCAGGGGCGCCTCGACCTTGAGGGTGCGTCCATCCGGCCGGGTAATCGCGATGGAGCGGGCATGCAGATGCAGCTGCCTTGCCACCCCGGCGATGTCGAGCGTGGCCGCCGCTCCGCCATACTTGCCGTCGCCCAGAATGGGATGCCCGATCGCCGCCATATGCGCGCGCAGCTGATGGGTGCGCCCGGTCAACGGCATCAACGCCACCCAGGCGGCCCGCTTACCCAGCGTGTCGACGACCGAATAGAACGTGACAGCGCGCTTGCCTGTCTCATCGACACCCATGCGCTCGCCGGCGGCGCCCGGAAGCTTGGCAAGCGGCGCATCGATCTTGCCTTGCCGCGGGCGCGGCACCCCCGCCACCACCGCCCAATACACCTTCAGCGTATCGCGGCTGCGAAACGCCTCGCCGATCCACCGGGCAGAGGCCGCGCTGCGGGCCAGCAGCAGAACGCCCGAGGTGTCCTTGTCTAGACGGTGCACCAGCCGCGGCCGCTCCGGCGCCTCGAAGCGCAAGGCATCCAGCATGGCATCGAGATGCCGGTCGGTCCCAGTGCCGCCCTGCACGGCAAGGCCGGCCGGCTTGTCCACGGCCAGAACCTCGGCATCCCGGTGCAGAACCAGCCGCCGCACGCGCTGCGCATCGGCCTCGGAGACCTGGGGAGCGGCGCGCGATGCGGCAACGGCCTCGGAGAGCGGCGGAACGCGCACCACCTGACCGGAAGCGAGCCGAAGCCCCGCCTTCGCCCGCTTGCCGTCGACACGGACCTGGCCGGTGCGCAGGAGCTTCTCGAGCGCGCCGTGGCCGAGGCTGGGGAAATGCTGCTTGAACCAACGGTCGAGCCGCATCTCGGCTTCTCCGGCGCTGACATGGCGCTGCTGCACCCGGCTCATGCGCCAACCCCGAAGATCCAGCCTTCCTGGCGCCGCGCCCGCGTGTCCAACCCCGCGGGCGACCACACCGTCCTAGAACCCGCCAGGCAGCGAAGGCCGGCGGCGGAGATCAGCGCATCGGTATCGTGGTCGCTTGGCGTCTCGAGCCCAGCAAGCACCGGCTTGCTGTCCAACTGGACGAGGCAGGCATTCAACGCCTCCCAGCTTTCGAGCTTGCGGTTGCCGCCGCCCGTCCGGCGAATGAACAGGCGCGGATAGATTTCCACGCAGACGAGGCGGCTTTCCCGCCAGTCGTCGTCGAACGGCCAGATTGCGACCTCACCCGCCAGAGCCTGGCGCAGGGCGTAGAGCACGCGCATTCCGGCGAGTGCGCCCATTCCCACCTGCTTGGCACCGATCAGGTTGAACGGGCTCTGCGGGTCTCCCAGCCGGGCTGCGGAGCATGCGCGCTCGGTGGTCCGCTGGTTCGCCCGGTAGAGGCGCGACACGGGTTGGTTTCTGCGGCGGAACCAATCTCGGTAGTCGGGGTGTGCGACGAAGCTGCCGGCATAGTAATCGTCACCATCGCTGCCGAGGTCTTCGACCCGCTGCCACAGATCGAAGGCGCTGGCGCCGTCGCCGACGATGAAGCCGAGATCGGGATGGCTGCCGACCGAAAACGCGAAGTCGAAGCCGACGAGGAGCCGCCCCTCCGATTCCATCGCCAGCCTAGTGAGCCAGCTCAGCACATCCAAGCGGCGCCAGCGCCGGCGTGTGCCGGCGGGTCGCACCAGCTTCGGGGCGCTCCTTCCCGGACGGCAGCGGGCAACGGCGATGCCGTTGGCGGTCTCGGCTCCGGACCAATCGATGCCGATGAAGGCCGCGAAGCCGCCGCTCACGGCTCCTTGTCTCCCGATTTGCGCTGGCGGAGCTTCGCCCAATACTCCAGCCGCTTCTGCACCTCGCGCTCGAAGCCGCGCTCGACCGGGCGATAGAAGCTCTCTCGAGCCATGCCGTCGGGGAAGTAGTTCTGGCCGGAGAAGCCTTCGTCTTCGTTGTGGTCGTAGGCATAGCCCTTGCTGTAGCCGAGCTCCTGCATGAGCCGGGTCGGTGCGTTCAGGATATGCATCGGCGGCACCAAGGAACCGGTCTCCTTGGCCCGGCGCATCGCGCTTCCGAAGGCAGCATAGGCGGCATTCGACTTCGGCGCGGTGGCGAGGTAGAGCACGACCTGCGCCAGCGCCAGCTCGCCCTCGGGCGAGCCCAGGCGCTCGTAGCTGTCCCAGCCGGCAAGCGCCTGCACGATCGCCTGCGGATCGGCGAGGCCGACATCCTCGACCGCGAAGCGTGCCAGCCTTCGGGCGACGTAGAGAGGATCCTCGCCTCCGGCCAGCATGCGCGCGAACCAATAAAGCGCCGCGTCGGCATCCGAGCCGCGCAACGATTTATGCAAGGCGCTGATGAGGTTGTAGTGGCCCTCGCGGTCCTTGTCGTAGACCGGAGCCCGGCGCTGCACCGTCGTCATCAACCGCTGCGCATCGAGCTTGGCGTCGCCCGGCAGCTGGTAGAGCTCATCGATGAGATTGAAGAGGAAGCGGCCATCGCCGTCGGCCATGGCATAGAGGGTGGTTCGCGCGTCGGGCTCGAGCGGCAACGGCTTGCCCATGACCGCTTCGGCCCGCGCCGCCAGCTTCTCCAGGGCGGCGCTATCCAGCCGCTTCAGCACGAAGACCTGCGCGCGCGACAACAGCGCCGCATTGAGCTCGAAAGAGGGGTTCTCGGTGGTGGCGCCGACCAATGTCACCGTGCCGTCCTCGACGTAGGGCAGGAAGGCGTCCTGCTGGGCGCGGTTGAAGCGATGGACCTCGTCGACGAAGAGCAGGGTCCCCTGGCCGGCGAGACGGCGCCCCTTCGCGGCTTCGAAGATCTTGCGGAGATCGGCCACGCCGGAGAACACCGCCGACAGCGGCTCGAAGGCGAGACGGGTATGCTCGGCCAGGAGCCGGGCGATGGTTGTCTTGCCCGTGCCTGGGGGCCCCCAGAGGATCATCGAGGCGAGGCGGTCGGCCGCCAGCATGCGGCCGATGGGTCCGCCCGGGCCGATCAGGTGCTCCTGGCCCACGACCTCTTCGAGCTTCCCCGGACGCAGTCGGTCGGCAAGCGGCCTCGGCGCCTCGGATTCGAACAGGCCGCGGGATTTCGGCTCAGCCATTGACCTGGACGCTGAGCGTTCGCTCGCCGCGGCGAATCTGCAGCCGCCAGCTCGGACGCTCGGCCGACAGCAGGCGTTTCAGGTCCTGAACGGTGGCGATCTCCCGGTCATTGATGCGGGCCACGATGTCTCCCGGCTGGATACCGAGACGTTGCGCCGGCGATCCGCCGCGAAGCTGCAGGACCATGACGCCGCGGATCATCGGATCGATCGCCAGCTCCTCGGCCAAGGCGGGAGAGAGATTCGCCACCGTTGCGCCCGAGAACGGGTGCTTGCCTTCCAGCAGGCTCAGATCCCGCGGCGGGTCCTCCGGCGGCTGCGCCAGGGTGAGGGTGACCGTGTGCTGTTGTCCCTGGCGCTGCACGGCCAAGTGCACGCTGGAGCCGAGCGGCAGGGTCGCCAAACGGAACTTGAGGGCTTGCGAGTCCTCGACCTCGTGCCCGTCCACCGTCAGCAGCACGTCGCCCACCTTGAGCCCGGCGCGGGCCGCGGGACTGTCGGGATAGACCGAGCTCAGGATGACACCGGCCGGCCGCTTCAAGCCGAGGGATTGTGCCATCTCGAACGTGACACCCGCGCCGGTAATGCCAATCCAGGGCCGAACCAGGCGGCCGCCATCGACCACGCCGGTCAAGACGGCGCGCACCATGTTCGAGGGCACGGCGAAGCCGATGCCGACCGAGCCGCCGGACTGGGTATAGATGGCCGAGTTGATGCCGATGAGCTTGCCGTCCATGGCGACGAGCGCGCCGCCGGAGTTGCCGGGGTTGATCGCGGCATCGGTCTGAATGAAGAAGCGATAGTCGCTGGCGCCGACAGCCGTGCGCGCCAGCGCCGAGACGATGCCGCTCGTCACCGTCTGGCCGACTCCGAAGGGATTGCCGATGGCGAGCACGAGGTCGCCCACTTCGAGCGCGTCGGAATCGCCGAGCTCGAGCGCGGGAAGGTGCTCGTCCGGCACCTTGATCCTGAGCACGGCCAAGTCCGTGCGCTCGTCGGAACCGACGATCGAGGCATCGAATTCGCGCCGGTCGGTCAAGACCACAGTGATCTCGTCGGCGTCCTTGATCACATGGTGGTTGGTGACAATGGTGCCGTCTGAGCGGACGATGACGCCGGAGCCAAGCGAGTTCTGGACGCGCTGGCTGGGCGCCCCCTGGCCCGGCAGGTCGCCGAAGAAGCGGCGGAAGATCGGATCCTCGAAGAACGGTGGGACGCTGCGCTGGCGGACGACCTTGCGGGCATAGATGTTGACCACCGCCGGCGCCACCTCCTTGACCAGAGGCGCGTAGGAATATCGGATGGCGGTCTCGCTGCGCGGCACGGTGCCGCTCTGGGCCTGGCCCAAGCCGGGTCCCGCTAGCTGGGCGGCGAGCGCGAAGCCGAGGACGAGCGCGGCGCTTCGGCGAGGGATCCCCGAGGACTTCATGGCGCCTTATGTAGCAATCTCGGCGGCTTCTTCCCAGCCCGCGAGCGCGCGGGGCCAGCCCAAGGAAGACCGTAGAGCGCCGGCTCAGCCCTGCTCGTAGCTGGCGATCTCGATCAGGTTGCCGTCGGGATCACGGCAGTAGACCGACGTCATCGCTCCCAAGGCCCCGGTCTTCGCCACCGGGCCGTCGACGACGGCAATTCCGCAGTCTTTGAGGTGCCGCAGGACCCCTTCCGGGGGTTCCGAGGTGATGAAGCAGAGGTCGAGGGAGCCCGGCGCATCCACCCTCCCCGTTGCCCAATTGGGCGCACCCGTCGGGCGGATGTTGAGCTTTTGGCGACCGAATTTGAGCGCAACGCGGCGGTCCGGGCCGAAGCTTTCCCGCTGCATGCCGAGGACACGCGCGTACCACTCCGCGATCGCCTCGGGATCCCGGCAGTTGACGACGATATGGTCGATGCGATCGATGGCGAAAGGCATATTGCCTCCGCCAGGGCTTACGCGGCTGCGGTCGCTTCTTCGTCGACCTTGGCCTGCACCGGGCCGGAATCCTTGCCCTTGGCCTCTGGATCGCGATCCACCAGCTCGATCACCGCCAGCGCGGCAGCGTCGCCATAACGGAACCCGGCCTTGAGCACCCGTGTATAGCCGCCTTTGCGCTCGGCATAGCGGGGGCCCAGAGTGTCGAAGAGCTTCTTGGTCGCGGCATCGTCGCGCAGCATCGCGAAGGCTTGCCGGCGGGCATGGAGCGAGGCGCGCTTGCCGAGGGTGATCAGCTTTTCCACGACCGGGCGCAGATCCTTCGCCTTGTGCAAGGTCGTGGTGATCTGCTCATGCTTGATCAGCGCCTGCGCTAGGTTCTTGAACATGGCATTGCGGTGTCCGGTGCGCCGGCTGAAGCTGCGGCCGCTCATACGATGACGCATGGTGCTCTCCTAGGCTACGCCTCAGCCTTTCTCTTAGAACGGCTCTTCCAGCCGCTTTGCCAGCTCTTCGATGTTCTCCGGCGGCCAGTTCGGGATCTCCATGCCGAGATGCAACCCCATCTGAGCCAGTACCTCCTTGATCTCGTTCAAGGATTTCCGGCCGAAGTTGGGTGTCCGCAGCATCTCCTGCTCGGTCTTCTGCACGAGATCGCCGATATAGACGATGTTGTCGTTCTTGAGGCAGTTGGCGGAGCGAACCGAAAGCTCGAGCTCGTCCACCTTGCGCAAGAGATTCTTGTTGAAGGGCAGCTCGGCGCCGCGCTCCTCGGCTACCGCGGCCTGCGGCTCCTCGAAATTGATGAAGAGCTGCAGCTGGTCCTGGAGGATGCGCGCGGCCAAGGCGACGGCATCCTCGGGCGTGACGGCGCCGTTGGTCTCCACCGTCATCGACAGCTTGTCATAGTCGGTCACCTGGCCGACGCGGCTGTTCTCCACCTTGTAGGAGACCTTGCGCACCGGGCTGAACAGCGCATCGACCGGCACCAACCCGATGGGCGCGTCCTCCGGCCGATTGGAGGTGGCCGGCACATAGCCCTTGCCGCTCTCCACGGTGAGCTCCATCGACAGCTTGGCGCCCTGATCCAGGGTGCAGATGACCAGCGTCGGATCCATGACCTCGATGTCGTGGCCCGTCTCGATCATCCCGGCGGTCACCTCGCCGGGGCCGGTCGCCTTGAGGCGCATGCGCTTCGGCCCCTCGCCATGCATGCGCAAGGCGAGCGACTTCAGATTGAGCACGATGTCGGTCACGTCCTCGCGCACACCTGGAATCGAGGAGAATTCGTGCAAGACCCCCTCGACCTGGATCGAGGTGACGGCCGCCCCCTGCAGCGAGGACAGGAGCACCCGGCGCAAGGCATTGCCGAGGGTGAGACCGAAGCCGCGTTCCAGCGGCTCGGCCACCACATTGGCGACCCGTTTCGGGTCGCCGCTGGCCTCGACATTGAGCTTGTTCGGCTTGATCAGCGTCTGCCAATTCTTCTGGATCACGAGCGGTACCTCATCGACGAGGGAGGTAAAAATCTAGGCAACTGCGCCTGAAAAACACCTGCCGGGGGAGCCCAAAGGCCGCCCGCGGGAGGGTGAAGCCAAGTCAAACGCGCCGACGCTTCGGGGGCCGGCAGCCGTTATGCGGGATCGGCGTCACGTCACGGATCGAGGTGATCTGGAAGCCGACCGCCTGGAGCGCCCTCAGGGCCGATTCCCGACCGGCACCCGGCCCCTTCACCTCGATCTCGAGCGTGCGCATGCCGTGCTCCATGGCCTTCTTGCCGGCATCTTCGGCGGCGACCTGGGCGGCATAGGGGGTCGATTTCCGGCTCCCCTTGAAGCCCTGGCTACCCGAGGACGACCAGGCGATGGTGTTGCCCTGGGCGTCGGTAATGGTGATCATGGTGTTGTTGAACGAGGCGTTCACATGGGCGACGCCGGAAGTGATGTTCTTGCGCTCGCGGCGACGGACGCGCCCAGCGGCAGCCTGCTTGGCCATAGTTCAAATCCTTCAAGACTGACCGCGGCTGGCCCGCGGCCCGGTTACTTCTTCTTGCCGGCGATCGGCCGCGCCTTGCCCTTGCGGGTCCGGGCGTTGGTGTGGGTCCTCTGGCCGCGGACCGGAAGGCCCTTGCGGTGGCGGAGCCCGCGGTAGCAGCCGAGATCCATCAGCCGCTTGATATTCATGGCGATCTCGCGCCGGAGGTCGCCTTCCACGACGACCTCGCGGTCGATATACTCGCGGATACGCAGAACCTCGTCGTCGGTCAGCTGGTGCACCCGACGGGCCTCGGGAACGCCGATCGTGGAGCAGATCTGCTTGGCGCGGGTCCGGCCGATCCCATAGATGTAGGTCAGCGCGATCTCTACCCGCTTTTGCGTCGGAATGTTCACGCCAGCAATGCGCGCCACGCTCTACGTCTCCTGTTCGATTGGCCCGGTGCGGAAACGAGCGACCCCGCTCGGTCGCCTGTAGGCACCAAGGCGCGCGATTATATTCCCCGGCGCCCCCGTGTCAACACTCCCTTGGCGGGCCCCGGGAATAAACCCGAAGGCCCGGTTTTTCAGTGCAAAATCCGGTCGATCTCGACGGCCACACGGTCGGGCTCGGCCATGCCGTCGACCGTCTTCAGGACACCCCGGGCGCGGTAATAGGGCAGGATCGGCTCGGTCTGCTCCCGGTAGACGTCGAGGCGGGCCTTGACCGTCTCGGGCTTGTCGTCGGCCCGCCTGATGAACTCGGTCGCGCCGCACTTGTCGCAGACCCCGTCCACCTTGGGGCGCTGGAAGCGGTCGTGGTAGCCGCTGCCGCATTTGGCGCAGGTGTAGCGGCCGGCCAGTCGCTCGATCAGCGCCGGCTCGTCGACCTTGAGCTCGATCACGTGGTCGAGCTTGAGGCCCATATCGGCCAGCATGGCGTCGAGCGCCTCGGCCTGGCGCGGCGTCCGCGGAAAGCCGTCGAGGATGAACCCCTTTTCGCAGTCCGGCTTGGCGATCCGCTCGCCGATCATGCGGATCATGATGTCGTCGGTCACGTAGCGCCCGGATTCCATGATCTGCTTCGCCTGGCGGCCGAGCTCGGTTCCCGCCGCGACCGCGGCACGCAGCATGTCGCCGGTCGACAGCTGAATCAGGCCGCGCTTATCCTGCAGCTGCCGCGCCTGGGTTCCCTTCCCGGCGCCGGGCGCCCCCAACAGGATCAAGTTCATTACCTCCTCCCACGGAGCTTCGCCTTTTTGATGAGGCCTTCGTATTGATGCGCGACCAGGTGCGCATGGATCTGCGCGACCGTATCCATGGTGACGGTAACGACGATGAGCAGGCTGGTGCCGCCGAAATAGAAGGGCACGGCAAAATGCGAGATCAGGAACTCGGGCAGAATGCAGACCACGGCCAGATAGGCGGCGCCGACGCAGGTGAGCCGCGTCAGCACATAGTCCAAATAGTCCGAGGTGTTCTTGCCCGGCCTGATGCCCGGGATGAAGCCACCATACTTCTTCAGGTTCTCGGCGGTGTCGTTGGGATTGAACACGATCGCCGTATAGAAGAAGGCGAAGAACACGATCAGCGCCACATAAAGGATCATGTAGAGCGGCTGGCCGTGGCCGAGATAGGTCTGGATGAGGCCGAGGATGCCCGAACCCTGCATCAGGCTGCCGGGAGTCTGGCTGAAGGCGCCGATGGTGCTCGGCATCAACAGGAGCGAGCTGGCGAAGATCGGTGGGATGACGCCCGAGGTGTTGAGGCGGAGAGGCAGGTGCGAGCTCTCGCCGCCGAACATGCGCGAGCCGACCTGGCGCTTGGGATATTGCACGATGAGCCGGCGCTGGGCGCGCTCCACGAAGACCACGAAAAACACCACGCCGATCGCCACCATGAAGAGAATGATGATGAAGAAAGTCGACATGGCGCCGGTGCGGCCGAGCTCGAGGGTGCTCAAGAGCGCGCGCGGCAGGTTGGCGACGATGCCCGCCATGATGATGAGGGACAGGCCGTTGCCGATGCCGCGCTGGGTCACCTGCTCGCCGATCCACATGAGGAACATGGTGCCGCCGGTGAGCGTGAAAATCGTGCTCACCCGGAAGAAGATCCCGGGGTCGACGACCACCCCGCCGGCACCCGAGCGCATGCCCTCGAGCCCGATGGCGATGCCGTAGGACTGCGCCAGCGCCAGTACCACCGTCAGATAGCGCGTGTACTGGGTGATCACTTTCATGCCGGAGGCGCCTTCCTTCTTCAAGGCCTCCAAGCGCGGTGAGACGGCGGTCATCAGCTGCAGGATGATCGAAGCGGAGATGTAGGGCATGACGTTGAGCGCAAACACCGTCATGCGCCCGAGCGCGCCGCCCGAGAACATGTCGAACATGCCGAGGATGCCGCCGTCGAACTGTCGGAACATCTCGTTGAAGGCGACGACGTCGATGCCCGGGATCGGAATATAGGTGCCGAGCCGGTAGAGAATCAGCGCGCCCATGGTGAACCACAGGCGCTTCTTGAGTTCGCTTGCTTTGGCGAGCACGCCAAAATTGAGCGTAGAGGCAAGCTGTTCGGCAGCCGATGCCATGATGACCCCGCTCAGTGTCCGATCAACGCCAAACCCATTGCCACGAGCGCTTCGCCAAGCGGCGGGCCCTCGTGTCTCGACAAGCTCCACATGAAGGCCTCATCCCGAGCTTGTCGAGGGATGAGGCCCGCCGGCTCGTTCTAGGCGTCCGCTTTCGGCGCCTTACCCGGCTTCTCGCCGGCAGGCTTCTCAGACTTCGCAGCCTTCTCTCTCTTGGCGGGCTTCTCGGTCTTCTCGCTGGCCTTTTCCTCGGCAGCCTTGGCCGCCTTCTCGCACGCAGCCTTGGCGGCCTCCAGACGGGCGGCCTTCTTCGACGACTTCTTCGGCTCCACCGGCTTCGGCAGCTCGACCGCGCCGCCAGCGGCTTCGACAGCGGCAACCGCGGCCTTGCTGGCGCCCGCGAGCTTCAGCGAGACCTTTGCCTTCAGCTCTCCCGTCGCGAGCAGCCTGACCCCGTCCCGGGCGCGCCGGAGCACACCCGAGGCCACGAGCGCTGCGGCGTCGATCGGCTGCTTGCTGTCGAGCGCTCCCGCATCGATTGCGGCCTGCAAGCGACCGAGATTGACCTCGGCGAAATCGCGGCCTGAGGGATTCTTGAAGCCCCGCTTCGGCAGACGGCGATGCAAGGGCATCTGACCGCCTTCGAAGCCGTAAAGGGCGACTCCGGTCCGCGCCTTCTGGCCTTTGACGCCGCGGCCTGCGGTCTTGCCCTTGGTCGAGCCGATGCCACGGCCGACGCGCAGGCGCGGCTTGCGGGCTCCCTGGTTGTCGCGAATCTCATTGAGCTTCATGGCTGTCCAATCCCAAACGGCTTGTCGTTTTAGCTCTCGCCCTCGACCCGGACCAGGTGCTGCACCTTGCGGATCATACCGCGGACCGCAGCCGTGTCCTCGAGCTCACGCGTGCGATGGCGCTTGTTGAGCCCGAGGCCGATCAGCGTCCGGCGCTGACTGTCCTCGCGGCCGATCGGGCTACCCATCTGGGTGACGCGCAAGGTCTTCTTTTTCTTTGCCGCCGCCATGCTCTCTACTCCTTGGCCTCGCCCTCGCGCCGCCCGATGAGATCGCTCACCTTCTTGTTGCGACGCTGGGCAACCGCCCGAGGCGAGGTCACCACCGACAATGCGGCGAAGGTCGCCTTGATCATGTTGTGGGGATTGGAGGTGCCGATCGATTTGGCCACTACGTCGGAAACGCCGAGCGCCTCGAAGATGGCCCGCATCGGCCCGCCGGCGATGATGCCGGTGCCGGGTGCGGCCGTGCGCAGCACCACATGGCCGGCGCCGTAGCGCCCGCGCACGTCGTGATGCAGCGTGCGTCCCTCGCGCAGCGGCACGCGGATGAGGCCGCGCTTTGCCTGTTCGGTTGCCTTGCGGATCGCCTCCGGCACCTCGCGCGCCTTGCCGACGCCATAGCCGACCCGACCCTTGGCATCGCCGACCACGACCAAGGCGGCGAAGCCGAAGCGCCTGCCGCCCTTCACCACCTTGGCGACACGGTTGATGCTGACCAGCTTCTCGGTCAGCTCCGCCTCGTCCCGGTCCCGGCCTTCGCCGCGGCCACGGCGATCGCCGTCGCGCCCGCCTCGGCCGCGACGCTCGCCGCCCTCGCCCCGGCGGGGCCCTCGCGGGCCGGCGCGACCGCTGCGCTCGCTCGGCGCCGGCTTGGCGGGACGTTCGTTTTCCGGGGTCGGGGTCGTGGTCGTCATGCGTCTGCCTTCCTAGAACGAGAGGCCGGATTCGCGGGCTGCATCGGCCACCGCCTTGACCCGACCGTGGAACAGATAGCCGCCGCGGTCGAAGACCACGGCCTTGATGCCGGCCGCCAACGCCCGCTCGGCCAAGAGCTTGCCGACTTCCTTCGCGGCATCCTTGGTGGCGCCGGTCTTCAGCTGCCCCTTCAATTTCGGATCCAAGCTCGACGCCGCGGCCAGCGTCACCCCGCGGGCATCGTCGATCACCTGCGCATAAATATGGCGCTCGGAGCGGAACACCGATAGCCGGGGACGGCCGGCGGAGTTCTGCCGCAACCGATGGCGCACGCGGCGCTGGCGCCGCTCGAACAGTTCTTTGGCGGTCAACATGGGGCGCCTCTACTTCTTCTTGCCTTCCTTGCGCAGGATGGTCTCGTAGTCATATTTGATGCCCTTGCCCTTGTAGGGCTCGGGCGGACGGTAGCTGCGGATCTCGGCGGCAACTTGCCCCACCTTCTGGCGATCGGCGCCGCTGATGGCGACCGCCGTCGGCTTCTCGCATTTGATGGTGATGCCCTCGGGGATCCGATAGGTCACGTCATGGCTGTAGCCGAGCTGGAGCACCAGGTCCTTGCCCTGCATGGCGGCGCGATAGCCGACGCCGTTGATCTCCAGATTGACCGTATATCCGCTGCTCACGCCCGCCACCATGTTGCGGACGAGGTTGCGGGTGGTGCCCCACATCATGCGGGCGCGCTTGCCCTCGCCGCGGGGCTTGACCACGACCTGGCCATTCTCGACGGCGATGGTCACCTCGGAGGTGACCAGCATCGACAGTTGGCCGAGCTTGCCCTTGGCCGAGAAGCGATTGTTCGCCACCTCGACATTGACGCCGGCGGGCACCGGAACGGGATTCTTGCCGACACGCGACATGGGACTTCTCCGGGCTTCGCCGCTCTAGAACACGCGACACAAAACTTCGCCGCCGACATTGGCGGCGCGGGCTTCGGTGTCGGACATCACGCCCTGCGGCGTCGACAGGATCGAGATGCCGAGGCCGTTGAACTGCCGCGGCAGGTCGGCGATCTTCGCATAGACGCGCCGGCCGGGGGTGGAAACGCGGCTGATCGCCTTGATCACCGGCTCGCCCTCCAGATATTTCAGCTCGATCGTAAGCTCGGCTATGCCGGGGCGCACCTCGGCGGCCGAATAGCTGCGGATGTAGCCTTCGCGCTTCAGCACATCGAGCACGCTCTCGCGCAGCCGCGATTTCGGGCTGACGATGGTGGCTTTTCTCGCCTGTTGTCCGTTGCGAATGCGGGTCAGCATATCGCCGAGCGGATCGGTCATCACCATATTCGACTACCTTTCCTTACCAGCTCGACTTGACCATGCCGGGTATCTGCCCGGTCGCAGCCAGCTCTCGGATCGCGATGCGCGACAGCTTGAACTTGCGATAGAAGGCCCTGGGACGGCCGGTGAGCTCGCAACGATTGCGAATGCGGACCTTGGAGGAGTTGCGCGGCAGCTGCGCCAGCTTGAGACGCGCGGCGAAGCGCTCCTCCATCGGCAAGGTCTGGTCCTTGGCCATCTTCTTCAAGCCGCTCCGCTTGGCCTCGAAACGCTTGGCCATACGCTCGCGCTTCTTGTTCCGCTCGACTGAACTCGTCTTTGCCATTTCGCTTCTCCGCCGCGACCCTAATTCGTGAACGGCATGTCAAAGCCCTTGAGCAGGGCCTTGGCCTCACGATCGGATCTGGCCGTAGTGACGATCACGATATCCATACCGCGCACCGCGTCGACCTTGTCGTAGTCGACCTCCGGAAACACGATCTGCTCCTTGAGACCGAGGGTGTAGTTGCCGCGGCCGTCGAAGCTCTTGCCCGACACGCCGCGAAAATCGCGCACCCGCGGCAGCGCGATGGTGATCAACCGATCGAGGAACTCGTACATGCGGTCCTCGCGCAGCGTCACCTTGACGCCGATCGCCTGGCCTTCGCGCAGCTTGTAGTTGGCGATCGACTTCTTCGCCTTGGTCACCACCGGCCTCTGCCCGGTGATCTGCGCCAGATTGTCGAGCGCCGATTGGATCTTCTTGGAATCCTGCACCGCCTCGCCGACGCCCATATTGACGACGATCTTGGTGAGCCTCGGCGCCTGCAGCGGGTTCTTGTAGCCGAACTCCGTGATCAGCGCGGGCTTCACCGTCTTCTCGTAGTGCTGCTTGAGCCGTGTCATGGCTTCCGAGTCCCGGTCTAGAGATCGAGCACTTCGCCCGAGCGCCGGGCGAAGCGCACCTTGCGACCGTCCGCGAGCGTCTTGAAGCCCACCCGGGTGGGCTTGCCGCTCTTGGGGTCGATGTGTGCGACGTTGGAAATGTGGATCGCGGCTTCCTTCTCGACGATGCCGCCGGGATCGCCCGGGCGCGGACGCGTATGGCGCTTGACCGTGTTGACGCCCTGCACCAGCACCCGGTAGCGGATGCGGTCCACGCGCAGGACCTCGCCCTGCTTGCCCTTGTCGCGACCGGTCACGACCACGACCTTGTCGCCCTTCTTGATCTTGTACTTCTCGGACATCTACAGGACCTCCGGGGCGAGGCTCACGATCTTCATGAACTTCTTGGCGCGCAGCTCGCGGGTGACCGGTCCGAAGATGCGGGTGCCGATCGGCTCACCCTGCGGATTGATCAAGACCGCGGCGTTGCGATCGAAGCGGATGGCGCTGCCGTCGGGGCGGCGGATCTCCTTCGCCGTGCGCACGATCACCGCCTTGTGCACGTCGCCCTTCTTCACGCGGCCCCTGGGGATCGCCTCCTTGACCGAGACGACGATGACGTCACCGATCGAGGCAAACCTGCGCTTCGAGCCGCCGAGGACCTTGATGCACTGCACGCGGCGCGCGCCGGAATTGTCGGCGACTTCGAGATTGCTCTCGACCTGGATCATGGCTTAGGGCCTTCCTCGGCTCAGGCGCTCGCGCCGGCGGAGGCCTCGTCGAGGACCTCCCAGCGCTTGGTCTTGGACAACGGCCGGCACTCGCGGATCTTCACCATGTCGCCGACCTTGTGGGTGTTGTTCGGATCATGCGCCGAGTACTTCTTCGAGAGCGTGATGATCTTTTTGTACATCGGGTGCATGACGCGACGCTCGACCAAGACGGTAATCGTCTTCTCGCGCTTGTCGCTCACCACCCGACCTTGCAGAACTCGCCTGGGCATGTCCGTGAAATCCTCTTAGGAGGCCTTGGCCGGCTTGACGTTCAGCACGGTCTTGATGCGTGCGATATCGCGGCGCACCGACTTGACCCGTGCGGTGTTCTCGAGCTGCCCGGAGGCTGCCTGGAAACGTAGGTTGAACTGCTCCTTCTTCAGATCGAGAAGCAGCTGCGCCAGCTCGTCCGGCGACTTCGTGCGCAAATCCTGGGCGTCCATGGCTTCAGCCCTCCTCGCCGATGCGCGCGACCACGCGGGTGGCGAGCGGCAGCTTGGCCGCCGCCAGCTCGAAGGCGCGGTGGGCAAGCTCGCGCGACACGCCGTCGAGCTCGAACATGATCCGGCCGGGCTTCACCCGGCAGACCCAGAACTCGGGCGTGCCCTTGCCGGAGCCCATGCGGACCTCGGCCGGCTTCACCGAGACCGGCACGTCGGGGAAGATGCGGATCCACATGCGTCCGGTTCGCTTCAGGTGCCGGGTGATGGCACGGCGCGCCGCCTCGATCTGGCGTGCGGTCACGCGCGACGGCTCCGCCGCCTTCAGCCCATAGGAGCCGAAGTTGAGCGTGAAGCCGCCCTTGGCCTTGCCGTGAATGCGGCCCTTGAAGGCCTTGCGATATTTAGTGCGCTTTGGGCTCAGCATGAGAGCTAGCTCCGCGTCGTCGTCTGCTGTTGCTGCTGCTCGTTCAAGCGCTTGTCCTGCGCCATCGGGTCATGCGCCAGGATCTCGCCCTTGAACACCCACACCTTGACCCCGCAGGTGCCGTAGGTGGTCTTGGCCGTCGCCTGGCCGTAGTCCACATCGGCGCGCAGCGTGTGCAACGGCACCCGACCCTCGCGATACCACTCCACCCGCGCGATCTCGGCGCCGCCGAGGCGACCGCCGCAATTGATGCGGATGCCCTGGGCACCGAGCCGCATGGCGGATTGCACCGCCCGCTTCATCGCCCGGCGGAAGGCGACGCGACGCTCGAGCTGCTGGGCGATGCCCTCGGCCACCAGCTTCGCGTCGATCTCCGGCTTGCGGATCTCCAGGATGTTGAGATGCACTTCGGAGCCGGTCATCTTCGCCAGATCGGCGCGCAGCTTCTCGATGTCGGCGCCCTTCTTGCCGATGACCACGCCCGGCCGCGCCGTATGGATGGTCACCCGCGCCTTCTTCGCCGGCCGCTCGATCACCACCCGGCTGATGCCCGCCTGAGCCAGGCGCTCGAACAGGTAGCCGCGCAGCTTCAGATCCTCGTGCAGCATCGAGGCATAGTCGCGTTTGGCGAACCACCTGGAATCCCAGGTGCGGTTGATGCCGACCCTGAGCCCGATCGGATTGACCTTATGTCCCATCAGGCGACCTCCTCACGCTCACGCTCGTGCACGACCACCGTCAGGTGGCTGAACGGCTTTTCGATACGCGCGCCGCGACCGCGGGCGCGGGCGTGGAAACGCTTCATCACCATCCCGCGGCCGACCGTGGCCTCCTTCACATAGAGCCGGTCGACGTCGAGCTGATGGTTGTTCTCGGCATTGGCGATGGCGGCCTGCAGCGCCTTGCGCACGGCAAGCGCGATGCGCCGCTTCTCGAAGGCGAGCCGGGCGAGCGCGGCGCTGGCCGACAGGCCGCGGATCGATTCTGCGACCAAGTTCAGCTTGCGCGCGCTGCCGCGCACGTTCTTCAGCACGGCCAAGGCCTCGGTTTCGCCGACGCGTCGTTCGGCTTGCGGCTTGCCCATGGCGTCAGGCCCTCTTCACTTTCTTGTCGGCCGCATGGCCGTAGAAGGTGCGGGTGGGCGAGAACTCGCCGAACCGGTGGCCGACCATGTTCTCCGTCACCAAGACCGGCACGAATTTGTGTCCGTTGTAGACGCCGAAGGTGAGGCCGACGAACTGCGGCAGGATCGTGGACCGTCTGGACCAGATCTTGATCACCTCGTTGCGTCCCGAGGCCCGCGACGCCTCAGCCTTCTTCAGGAGAAAGCCGTCGACGAACGGGCCCTTCCAAACCGAGCGAGCCACTAGCTTCTCCTCTACTTCTTGCCGCGCCGGCGGACGATGAACTTATCGGTCCGCTTGTTGTTGCGCGTCTTCGTGCCCTTGGTGCCCTTGCCCCAGGGGGTGACCGGGTGGCGACCACCCGAGGTCTTGCCTTCGCCGCCGCCGTGGGGGTGATCGATGGGATTCATCGCCACGCCGCGCACCGATGGCTTGATACCGAGCCAGCGCGACCGTCCGGCCTTGCCGAGGACGATGTTCTGCTGATCGGGGTTCGAGACCGCGCCGATCGTGGCCATGCAGTCGGCACGCACCATCCTGGTCTCGCCCGATGACAGCCGCAGCATGGCGTAGCCGGCATCGCGGCCGACGAGCTGGCAGTAGTTACCGGCAGCGCGCGCAATCTGGCCGCCCTTGCCCACCTTCATCTCGACATTGTGGACGATGGTGCCGACCGGGATGTTCTTCAGCGGCAACGCATTGCCGGGCTTGATGTCGACCCGTTCGCCCGCGACCACCTTGTCGCCGGCCTTCAGGCGCTGCGGGGCGAGGATGTAGGCGAGCTCGCCGTCCTCGTACTTCACCAGCGCGATGAAGGCGCTGCGGTTCGGATCGTATTCCAGCCGCTCCACGGTCGCCTGCATGTCGAACTTGCGACGCTTGAAATCGATGACCCGGTAGCGCTGCTTGTGGCCGCCCGCCTTGCGCCAGGCGGTGATGCGGCCGAGATTGTTGCGGCCGCCGGTCTTGCGCTTGCCCTCGGTCAAAGCCTTGACCGGCTTGCCCTTCCACAACTCCGAACGATCGACCAGCACCAGCTGTCGAGTCGACGGCGTTACCGGCTTGTAGCTCTTGAGTGCCATGTCGTTACCCGTCAGATCCCGGTGGTCACGTCGATGGAGTTGCCTTCGGCCAAAGTCACCACGGCCTTCTTATAATCGCTGCGCACACCGGGAAAGCCGCGGAAGCGCTTGGTCTTGCCGCCGACGACGATGGTGTTCACCGCCTTCACCTTGACTTGGAACAAGGTCTCGATGGCGACCTTGACCTCGGGCTTGGTGGCGCTCATCGGCACCTCGAAGGTCACCTGGTTGTGCTCCGAGCCCTTGGTCGACTTCTCCGTCACGATCGGGCGGCGCACCAGGTCGTACATGCGCTCGCGGGTGAGCGAGACCTCTTTGGCGTTGTGTGGGCGCATGCTCATTTCAGACGCGCCTCCAAGCGCTCGACCGCGGCCCGGGTCAGCACCAGGGTGTCGCGGCGCAGGATGTCGTAGACGTTGACGCCGGCGGCCGGCAGCACGTCGATCTTGGGAATGTTGCGAGAGGCGCGGGCGAAGTTGGAATTCACGGTCGCGCCGTCGATCACCAAGGCCGAGGACCAGCCGAGCTTGGCCAAGCGCAGGGCCAAGCCCTTGGTCTTCGGCTCCGCCAGCTCGGTCGAATCGAGGATCACCAGCTGGCCGGCCACCTGCTTGGCCGAGAGCGCAGCGATGAGGCCGAGCTTGCGCACCTTTTTCGGCAAGTCATACTCGTGGCTGCGCACCACCGGCCCGAAGATGCGCGCACCGCCGCGGAACTGCGGCGAGCGCAGGCTGCCCTGGCGGGCGCGTCCCGTGCCCTTCTGGCGATAGGGCTTCTTGGTGGTGCCGCTGATGTCGCTGACGCCCTTGGTCTTGTGGGTGCCGGCGCGGCGCTTGGCGAGCTGCCAATCGACCACGCGGGCCAACAGATCGCGCCTGGGCTTCGAGCCGAAGATCGCCTCGTCGAGATCGATCTCGCCGACGCTCTTGGCTTCGAGATTGGTCACTTTCAGCTTCATGACACTATTCCTTCGGCGCTTCCGCCGCCGCCGGCGCCGCAGCCGCCGCCTTGAGGGCGGCCGGGAACGGCACTTCCTTGGGCAGCTTGCGCTTCACCGCGTCGCGCACCAGCACCCAGCCGCCCGGGGCGCCGGGCACGGCGCCGCGAACCATGATGAGACCGCGCACGGCATCGGTGGACACCACCTTGAGGTTCTGCACCGAGACCCGCTCATGGCCGAGATGGCCGGCCATCTTCTTGCCGGGGAAGGTGCGGCCGGGATCCTGCCGATTGCCGGTCGAGCCATGGCTGCGGTGGGAGACCGACACGCCGTGGGAGGCCTCGAGGCCGCTGAAGTTCCAGCGCTTCATCGCGCCGGCGAAGCCCTTGCCGATCGAGGTGCCGGTGACGTCGACAAATTGCCCGGCGATGAAGTGCTCGGCCGAGAGCTCGGCACCGACGGCAACCAGCCCATCGGGATCGACGCGGAACTCGACGAGCTTGCGCTTGGGCTCGACCTTGGCCTTGGCATAGTGGCCCCGCATCGCCTTCGGCACGTTCTTGACCTTGGCCTTGCCGATGCCGAGCTGAACGGCGGTGTAGCCGTCCTTCTCCTTGGTCCGCTGCGCCACCACCTGGCAGCCTTCGACCTGCAGCACGGTCACCGGCACGTGCTCACCCTCATCGGTGAACAGCCGGGTCATGCCGACCTTGCGCGCGATCAATCCGGTACGCATGGCTGTCCTACGTCCTCTAGAGCTTGATCTCGACGTCGACACCGGCCGCGAGGTCGAGCTTCATCAGCGCGTCCACGGTCTGCGGCGTCGGGTCGACGATGTCCAAGAGCCGCTTGTGCGTGCGGATCTCGAACTGCTCGCGGCTCTTCTTGTCGACATGCGGCGAGCGGTTCACGGTGAATTTCTCGATCTGCGTGGGCAGCGGGATGGGCCCGCGGACCCTGGCACCGGTGCGCTTGGCTGTGTTGACGATCTCCGAGGTCGATTGATCGAGCACCCGGTGGTCGAACGCCTTGAGGCGTATGCGGATATTCTGGTTGTCCATGACGTCCTCGAGCCTCCGCCCGGAGCCGTCTGCCCCGGGCTGAAAAGCGTTCCTCGTGCTATTCGATGATCGACGCGACGACGCCGGCGCCGACGGTGCGGCCGCCCTCGCGGATGGCAAAGCGCAGGCCCTCGTCCATGGCGATGGGAGCGATCAGCTTCACTTCCATGGCGATGTTGTCGCCCGGCATCACCATCTCG
>JACQAG010000020.1 GCA_016195085.1 Pseudomonadota bacterium
CCCGGCCACCGCCGGCCGGTTCATGGCGGGGCTGGCTGCCGCGGGCTGCGAGCCGGCAAGGCCAAGACCTCCTAGCGATCGCGCGGCGACGGATCCACGAATACGGAAGGCCTCTCGCTCGAGCGAGGAGCTCGAGCTGGCGGCGCCGGCCGAAGCGGCGCTTCGGCCGGAGAACGGAGCGAGCGCGCCGCGCGAACGCCGTGCGCACGATCATGGGGACTCGCATGGGGACGTTTGCCCGGAGCACCCCATGGGAAGCCGTTGGAATCCGTGGCAATCGAAAGCAAGGATGGGACAGCCCGGGTTGTCGCTCCGTTCCCGAAGCGCCCATGCCAAACACCAATAAAACCGGGCGTTTTCGAGTGGCGTCCCCGGCGGGATTCGAACCCACGGCCCCAGGATTAGGAATCCTGTGCTCTATCCTGCTGAGCTACGGGGACTCGCCGGATCTGCTATAGCATAGCCGGCGCCGCGGCGCAGCCGACAGCGGTCGGGGCCGTTCATTGGTTCGGAAGGCGGGGGAGCGGTGCCCGACACGATCCCGAAGCTCGGCACGAGGCTGGCCTTGCTCGCCATCAGCGAGGACACCAAGGCGCAAATCGCCACCATCCGGCCGCTGCTGGCCGAGGAGATGGGCGGCATCATCCGCCGCTTCTACCGCCATATCCGGGGCTTTCCCGAAGGCAAGCGGCTGATCCAGGACGACGCCGCCGAGGCGCGCCTCAGCGAGGCGCAGAAGCGCCACTGGGATCGGCTGTTCTCCTGCCGCTTCGACGAGGACTATGTGGCGAGCGCGCTCCGCGTCGGACGCGCCCATCTCAGCGCCGGCGTCGCCCCCTACGTCTACATCGCCGGCTATAACTTCTTTCTCTGCGAGCTGATCAATCTGATCGTTGCGCAATATGCCGGCGGCCTGCAGGTCTTCGGCACGCTGACGGCGGTTAGCCGCATCGTCTATCTCGACATGGATCTGGCGCTCTCGACCTATACCCGCGAGCTCTGGCGCATCCAGACACATAATCCTTGACGCTTGCCCTCACGCCGCGCGGATCTTGCCCAGGAAGTCGTCGACCTGGCCGCGCAGCCGCTCGGCCTGCTGGCCCAGGATTTCGGCCGCCGCCTTGACGCCGCCGGCGGCCTGGCCGGTCGCATCGGCGCCGGCGGACACGCCCGCCACGCCGTCCGAGACGTCCTTGGTGCGCCGTGCCGCCTGCTGGGTGTTGCGGGTGATCTCCTGGGTGGCGGCCCCCTGCTGCTCCACCGCCGAGGCGATCGAGGTGGCGACCGTGCTCACCTCGTCGATGGTGCCGCCGATGCGCTTGATCGCCTCGACCGCCGCCTTGGTGACCGACTGCACCTCCGTCACCTGCGCGGCGATCTCCTCGGTCGCCTTCGCCGTCTGGGTCGCCAGCGACTTCACCTCGGAGGCGACCACGGCGAAGCCCTTGCCGGCCTCGCCGGCGCGTGCCGCCTCGATGGTGGCGTTGAGGGCGAGCAGATTGGTCTGCCCGGCGATGTCGCTGATCAAGCGCACCACCTCGCCGATGCGGCCCGCGGACTCGGCGAGGCCCCGGACCGTGCTGTCGGTCTGATTCGTCTCCTCTACCGCGCGCACGGCGATGTTCGCGGCATGGGTCACCTGCCGGCTGATCTCGGCGATGGACGCGCTCAGCTCTTCCGAAGCTGCCGCAACCGTCTGCACGTTGCTGGACGCATCCTCGGACGCCGCCGCCGCGGCCTTCACCTGATCGGTGGTCTCGGTCGAGGTCTTCGCCATGTCATCGGAGGTCGTCCGCATCTCGCCCGACGCGCGGTCGAGCGCGTCCAGCGCGTCTTTGACCTGGCTTTCGAAGCCGGCGATGGCGGCATCGACGGTTTGCTGGCGCGTCGCCGTCTCCGCGTGGCGGCGCCGCTGCTCCTCTTCGATCTGCGCCTTCTCGATGGCGTTTTGCCTGAAGGTGCCGAGAGCGCCGGCGAGCGCCCCCACCTCGTCCTGGCGATGGGTGAAGGGCGCATCGGCGTTGAGATCGCCGCCCGCCAGCTTCAGCATCGCCTCGCAGATGGTCCTGAGCGGGCCCACGACCCGGCGGTTGACCGCGATCATGCTGCCGAAGGCCAAGGCCAGCGCCAAGGCGAACAGCATGACCTGCCCGAAGAGCTGGCGCTCGGCGGCGACCTGCAGCGCTTGGCCCTGGTCCTTCGCGGCGTCCAAGGCTCGCTCCGCCACGGCCAACAGGCTCTCGCGCGTCTCGGCCGAGATGGGCGAATACTGGTTGGCCGTGAGCTCCGGCTTCTCGCCGTTGATCAGCGCGTTCAGCAGGCGCTCGCGCATGCCGGTGAATTTCACATTGAAATAGTTCTCCTTCGCGCCGGTGATGGCCGAAGCGAGCGGTCGCGGCAGCTGCGTGCCGGACGCCAGATCCTCGAGCGCCGCCCAGAGCTGCTCGGTGGCGCGGACCCAGCCCGCATAGAGCTGGCGTGCCTCCGGCGGCACCTTCCCTGCGGCAAGCCCGTTCGACACCAGGACCGACGCCTCGCCGCCGGCATTGCGTACCAGCCATGCCAGCTGCTTCATCTCCATCATCTCGTCGATGTAGGCGTTGGTGTGCTTGATCGCCGCGAAGGCATTGCCCGAGATCTTGTCCAAGACCTCAAGCATCTTCGTCGTCTCCGACGCAAACTCATTGCCCAGCTGCTCGCGGCGGGCCGCCTTCGGCTTCTCCAGGGCATCCCACGACTCGCTCTGCAGCTGCGCCAGGGCCTTGATCGAGCGGTCCAGTTCCGCGCTGAGCGCCGCCTGATCCTTGAACTCGATCTTCCGCACGACCTCGGCCACCGCGCGCGCGCCCGGCAGGTCGGCATCCCGATATTTCTTCACGTAGCTCTTCATGTCGGATTGGATCGGCGCCGGATCGTTCAGATAGCGAACGGTCGACGCCCGATCGGTGCGCAGCCCATTCATGGCGCTGAAGGCATGGCTGGAAAGCTCGGCCACCGCCAGGATCTCTCCGGCACCGCGCAGCTTCTGCCAGGAGTCCCATGCGTTCGTCGCCAGCATGACGATGACGGCCGCCGCCATGGCGGCAATGACGGTCTTCAAGAGGGCATTGGCGGAGAGGCGATCCAGCCAGCGCCGAGGCCTGGCGCCATTCGATGCGGCGGCCGCCGCCTGCCGGCGGTCTTGGGAAGTCGTCGTGGCGTGGGCCATGATCTGTCTCTCCAAAAGATTGGCTTGGCGTCGGGGGGTTCCCGATTAGAACCGCCTTCTTCCTCGCGGCACCATCCATCGAAAGTATGAGGATTGGCTGTCTCCGGGTCGGCTCTGGCCCTGCCCGGCAAGGCCCCTGTATGCTCGCCCGCGAGCCATGGATCCGAGGGAGGTTTCTGGATGGCCCGAAGCAAGAAAAACCCCGAGCCCGCCCCTACGGCGCTGGCCGGGCTCAACGCCGTGGTGACGGCGGGAGCGGCCGGCATCGGTCGTGCGATTGCGAGCCTGTTCGCCGATCACGGCGCCCGGGTGCTGGTTTGCGACGTCGACAAGCCGGCGCTCGCGGTCTTGAAGCGCGAGCGCCCGGAGATCGAGGGCATGGTGGCCGATGTGGCCAAGACCAAGGATGTCGATCGGCTGTTCAGCCGCGCCCGGACGCGGGGACGCCTCGATATTCTCGTCAACAATGCCGGCGTCGCCGGACCCACGGCACCGGTGGAGAGGATCTCGGCGGCCGAGTGGGAGCGCACGCTCGCCGTCAATATCAACGGCATGTTCTACTGCACGCGGAGCGCGGTGCCGCTCATCAAGAAAGCCGGCGGCGGGTCGATCATCAACCTATCCTCGGTCGCCGGCCGGCTCGGCTTCCCGTTGCGCACGCCCTATTCCGCCTCGAAATGGGCGGTGGTGGGCTTCACCAAGAGCCTGGCGATCGAGCTCGGGCCGAGCCGCATCCGGGTGAATGCGATCCAGCCCGGCCCGGTCGCGGGCCCCCGCATCGAGCGGGTGATCGCCGCCAAGGCGAAGGCGGTCGGCATTCCCTACGAGGAGCAGGAGCAGATCATGCTGAAGGCCGTGTCCCTGCGCCGCTTCGTCACCGCCGAGGACATCGCGGAGACCGCACTCTTCCTCGCCTCGGCCGCCGGCGCCAACATCTCCGGCCAGGCCATCAGCGTCTGCGGCAATACCGAGACGATTTCGTAGGGCGCCGAGGGGACCGCATTTCTTTTTTTCGTCATCGCCGGGCTTGACCCGGCGATCCACGTCTTCTGTCGTGCCGGCGGCAGCGTGGATGCGCGGATCAAGTCCGCGCATGACGAACAAAAAATGCCGGGGCAATACCTTCCCTACAGCCCGATCACCATGGGCTGCGTCAATTGCCGCACCGCCTTGATGACCGCCATGCCGACGAGCATGCCGGTCTTGGGATTGTCGGCCGTCGGCACCACGTCCTCGACGAAGTCGAAGCGGCCGAAGGCGCCCCGCGCATGCACTTCGACGACGTGGCTGGTGATGGTGGGATCGGCCACGATCGTGAGCCTGGTGCGGTCGAGGCCGATGCCGGCCAGCGCCACGGCGGCCGAGATGTTGACGTTCTTCGGATAGGCCTTGGCGCCCTCGCGCACCGGCCCCTCGTAGAGCGTTGCCGGCGCCGTCAACCGATCGAGATCGACGAGGGTTTCGCCGGGCGTGCCCTTCCACGCCTCGGGCTGCTTCCGCACCACGATTTCCACGTGATCGAGGCCGCCGACCGCCGCACCGGCGAGGATGTCGAGGGCGCCGATGCCGGCCGAAGGCAGGATCAAGCGGCGATGGTTGCGCCGTGCGGCTTCCATGAGCCGCTCGCGAAAGAGATCGTCGGCCAGCGCCCCCACCGAGGTCACCAGGAGGTCGGCGCCGGCATCGAGGATGCGCTCGCCATGGTCGCGCACACTCTCATGCCCCGCCCCTTCCAGCACCGCATCGAAAGGGTGGGCGAAAAACCGTTCGGGATCGTTGGTGATCAAGGGCCCCCGGTTCGCGGGCGGACGCGGGCGGCGCACCAGAACGGCGGGCACGCTCACACCAGGCAAGGCGCCGGATTCGATCGCGTCCAGAACCTGGCCGCCGATGGCGCCGAGCCCGATCATGCCCAAGCGGAACGACGCGTCTTGCCGGCTCACGCTGTGGGCTCGAACTTGGCGCCGTCGCGCAGGGTCATCACCTGCTTGGCGCTCTCGGGAATCGGCACCTTCTCGCCGGTGGCGTTGATCATCATGACCAAGAGTCCGTCGGCGCGGTTGACGCAGCCCTGGCGCCAGGTCGCGTAGTCCATGCGGAAGCTGGTGCGCCGGAACGAGGCGACACGGGCGGTCACCAGGACCTCGTCCTCGAAACGGAGCGGCGTCAGATATTCGACAGCGATGCGGGCCAAGACACAGCCCGGCGTCTCCATCCGGAGCGGCAAGCCGCATTCCGCCATGTAGCGGATGCGCAAATCCTCATACCATTCGAGATATGTGGTGTGGTTCGCATGGGCGAATGCGTCGACCTCGCTCCAGCGGAGCCGGTGCCGGACCGCCAGCCACCACCCGCCTTCCACGCCAAACTCGGCGCGAAGCCTGTCGTCGAGCTCTACCCGCATGCCCGCAAGCGCATAGCGCATTCGCCCGCATCATGCCAGGGGGCATGACCGATGCGGGCCTGTATGATGGCGCCCGGTGCTTGATCGGGTGCGAGGCCGGGCATGGCGGGCGATCTCGAAGGGATCTTGGTGGTGAGTCTGGAGCAGGCGGTGGCCGCACCATTCTGCTCGAGCCGGCTCGCCGATGCCGGCGCCCGGGTGATCAAGATCGAGCGTCCGGAGGGAGATTTCGCCCGGCGCTACGATGGCATGGTCAACGGCCAGTCGACGTATTTCGTCTGGCTCAACCGCGGCAAGGAATCGCTCACCCTCGACATCAAGGCGCCGGCGGATTCGGCGCTGCTCCAGCGCATCCTCGCCAAGGCCGATGTGTTCATCCAGAACCTGGCCCCGGGTGCGGCCGAGCGCGCCGGCATCGGCTCGGCCGCGCTCACCGAGCGCCATCCCAAGCTGATCGCCGTCGACATCAGCGGCTATGGCGATGCCGGCCCCTACCGGGAGATGAAGGCCTATGATCTCCTGGTGCAAGCGGAGTCCGGGCTCTGCTCGGTCAATGGCGGGCCGGAGGCGCCGGCCCGCGTGGGCGTGTCGGTCTGCGACATCGCCGCCGGCATGTATGCGCACGCCGCCGTTCTGCAGGCGCTCTACGCCCGCGAGCGCACCGGCAAGGGCCGCGTCATCAAGGTCTCGCTGTTCTCCGGCATGGCCGACTGGATGACCGTGCCCTGGCTGCAATACACCCATACCGGCGAGGTGCCGAAGCGGAGCGGCCTCGACCATCCGACGATCGCGCCCTATGGCCCCCATCGCTGCGCCGACGGCGCGGTCCTGATCTCGATCCAGAACGAGCGCGAGTGGCCGAATCTCTGCACCGGCGTGCTCGATGATCCCGGCCTCGCCGTCGAGGTGCGGTTCAAGGACAATGAGAGTCGGGTCAAGCACCGCCGAGAATTGACCCGGCGTATCGAGTCGATGCTGACCACGCTGCCGCGCCGGGAGGTCGAGCGCCGGCTGAAGGCGGCGAAGATCGCCTTTGGCGGCCTCAACACTGTCGCCGACTTCGCCCGTCATCCGCAGTTGAAGACGGTTCCGGTCGAGACCCCTGAGGGTGTCATCGATCTCGTGGCCCCGCCGGCGGAGATCGTCGGCGAGACGCAGCACTTCCGCCCGATCCCCCGCGTGGGCGAGCACGACCAGCAGATCCGCCGCGAGTTCGGGTAGCGAAAAGCCCCCACCCTGACCCTCCCCCGCCTTCGGCGAGGGAGGGAATTCAAAGCCCACGCGCTCTTGTCCCCTCCTCCACCGCTGCACGGGTGTCCGGGGAATGAGTCGATTGGTCGCAGGCGCATGCCCGGCAAACCCTGCGATTGCCGGGTACCTTCTGGTTGTCGAGACTCAGAAGGGAAGCCGGGCATGCGCCACCTCGATAGCATCTTTGCGGGTCTGC
>JACQAG010000021.1 GCA_016195085.1 Pseudomonadota bacterium
ACTGATGCGCGCGGCCCTGGAGGCCGGGGTCAGCGCCTACGTGGTGGACGGCTTGTCGGTGGAGCGCGTGCGGCCGATCGTGGAGGTGGCGCTGGCGCGCTTCGAGCAGTGGCAGGCGCTGCGCCGCGAGCTGGACCAGGCGCAGACGAACCTGGCGGAACGCAAGCTGATCGAGCGTGCCAAGGGCATCGTCATGAAGCAGCGGCGCTGCACCGAGGACGAGGCGTATGCACTGTTGCGCAAGCTGGCGATGGACCGCAACCAGCGTCTCGCGCAGGTGGCGGAGAGCGTGATCACCATGGCGGAGCTGCTGACGTAAGGAATGCATGACCTTCTCTCAACGAGAGAGGGTTGATTGAAAGATTCATCACCGGACGGCCCAACGACGGACTGATCGGAAACAGATTGAGGCGGGTCGAGCGGCCCGCCCCTGAAATGCCAGGTCGCGCGATACCGCGCGGTCTGGGGGCAACGGCGCCCTGGTCACCGGGTTTTATCCCGGCCGACCGGGCGCCGTTTTTATTTTTGCAATGAAGGAGACAGACATGAGTGACGAGAGCAAGACCAGGCCGATGACCGAATCCGCAAGCCTCCATGCTGCCGGCGCTGCGCGCCGCGATTTCCTCAAAACCAGCCTCGCCGCCGGGCTCGGGGCCGCGGGCATTCTGGGCATGGTGCCGGCCGGCGTGCGCAGCGCCGCCTGGGCCGCCGGAACGGACGCGCCGGAGAAGCCGGAGGTGAAGATCGGCTTCATTCCGCTCACCGACTGCGCCAGTGTGGTGATCGCCTCGGAACTGGGTTTCGACAGGAAATACGGCATCAAGATCACCCCCAGCAAGGAAGCGAGCTGGGCGGCGGTGCGCGACAAACTGGTGAACGGCGAGCTCGACGCCGCGCACGTGCTCTATGGCCTGATCTACGGCGTGCAGCTCGGCATCGGCGGGCCGAAGAAGGACATGGCCGTGCTCATGGGTCTCAACCACAACGGGCAGGCGATCACGCTTTCCAACCAGCTCAAGGACAAGGGCGCGACCGACGGCGCCAAGCTCAAGGCGCTCATCGACAAGGAGAAGCGCGATTACACCTTCGCCCAGACATTCCCGACCGGCACCCACGCGATGGAGATTTATTACTGGCTCGCGACCTACGGCATCAATCCCATGGCCGACGTCAAGACCATCGTCGTGCCGCCGCCGCAGATGGTGGCCAACATGCGCGTCGGCAACATGGACGGCTTCTGCGTCGGCGAACCCTGGGGCGCGCGCGCCATCTACGACAAGATCGGCTTCACCGCCATCACCACCCAGGAACTCTGGAAGGACCATCCGGAGAAGGTGCTCGGCACGAGCCTCGAATTCGTGCAGAAGTATCCGAACACCACGCGCGCGATGATGGCGGCGGTGCTCGAGGCCTCGAAGTTCATCGACGCCACGGCCAACCGCGCCAAGGTGGCGCAAATCATTTCCAGCAAGTCCTACGTGAATGCGCCGGAAGAAGTGATCCTCGGGCGGTTCCTGGGCAACTACGACAACGGCAACGGCAAGGTGTGGAAGGACGCCAATTACATGAAATTTTACAACGACGGTTTCGTGAACTTCCCGCACCTGTCGGACGGCATGTGGTTCCTGACCCAGCACAAGCGCTGGGGCCTGCTCAAGGAAGATCCGGATTACCTGGCCGTGGCCAAACAGGTGAACCAGATCGAGCTGTACAAGCAGGTCGCCGCACAGGTCAAGGTGCGTGTACCGGCCAGCCCGATGCGCACCAGCAAGCTCATCGACGGCGTGGTGTGGGACGGCAAGGACCCGAAGGCCTATGCCGCCGGATTCAAGATCAAGGTGTAAGCGAACGGAGGGCGTGTCATGTCGGTCGTGAAAATCAGAACCAAGGAAGCCGCACCGGAAA